>DATCFA010000315.1:0-3099 GCA_036509805.1 Casimicrobiaceae bacterium | reverse complement strand
ACGGCATCGGCGTCCCCGCGCGCGCGCTGGATCGTCGCCGGTGCGTTGATCGTGCTGCTGCCGGTGACGGCAGGCGCGCTGTATTTCGCCCTCGGCCGACCGCAGGCGATCGACGCCGCGCGCCTGGCCGCCGCGCGCCAGCCGATGACGCAGGCGCAGGTGCAGTCGATGGTCGACACGCTTGCGCAGCGGATGAAGGCGAATCCGGAGGATCCGCGTGGCTGGGCACTGCTGGGGCGCTCGTACGCGGCGTTGGGTCGTTTCAGCGACGCCGCGAGCGCCTACGCCGAAGGCGTGCAGCGCGCGCCCACCGACGCCGCGCTGCTGGCCGACTACGCCGACGCGCTGTCGATGGCGCAAGGCTCGCTGCAGGGCAAGCCCACCGAGCTCACGCAGCGCGCGCTCGCCATCGATCCGCACAACCAGAAAGCGCTCGCGCTGGCCGCGGCGTCGGCGTCGGAACGCAACGACTTCGACGCAGCGCTGCAACACTGGCGCGTGCTCGCCGCCGACCTTCCCCCCGACAGCGACGCAGGTCGAGAGGTCGCCGATGTGATCGCGGATACGCTTCGCAAGCGCGATGCCGCAGCATCGGTCGTCGGTGCCACGCCGGCTGGCAACGCTCGCGCGACGTCCGCAACACCCGCCAACAGCACAAACCTTCGGAGCAACGGCAACGCGGCCGCGCCGGGTGCGCGCGTTGCCGGCACGCTCGCGCTTAGCCCCGCACTGGCCGCGCGCACCCGACCCGACGACACGGTCTTCATCTACGCGCGTGCCGTCAACGGGCCGCGAATGCCACTGGCGGTGCTGCGCACGACGGTGCGTGACCTGCCGCGCGATTTCGTGCTCGACGATTCGATGGCGATGGCGCCCGGGGCCAACATTTCGAACGCGCGCAGCGTCGTCGTCGAAGCGCGCGTGTCGAGGTCCGGCGATGCGATGCCGGCATCCGGCGACCTCTCCGGAAAGTCGCCGCCGGTGGCGCCGGGAAGCGCGAATATTCACATCCTGATCGACACCGTAATCCCTTGATTCGATGCTATGATGCCCGCGGCTTTTGCTCGGGGGCAGGATGCAGTGTCGTTCGTCGATTGGTGAAATCGCACTGCTGGCGTGTGCATGCTTCGGCGCACCGGCCGCATTCGCAGCCACCATCGACGAAGTGCATGCGAACGTCGAGGCGAGCCGCTCGGTCGCAGCCTGGGAACAGTGCGCGACCATCGACCGTGACACGCTGCTCGCCGCCGACCTCTGGTGCGGCATCGCCGCCGTCGACACCGGCCACACCGGTGAAGGCGTGCTGGCCCTCGAACGCTATACGCTGCTGAATCCCGACGACGCGCGCGGACGCCTCGAATTGGCACGCGCGTATTTCTACGCCGGCGATGACCGCCGCGCGCGCGAGGAATTCCAGACGGTGCAGTCGGTCGATCCGCCGCCCGAAGTGCGCGCGGGCATCCAGCGCTATCTCGATGCACTGAAGGCGCGCGAATCGCAATACCTGCCGTCGCTCACCGGGTACATCGAGGTGGGCGTCGGTTACGACAGCAACATCAACGCGGGTGTCGCGCAGTCGGACATCGCGCTGCCGGTGCTCGGACTCGTCAGCGTCGTGGATGCCGGCATCAGGAAAGGCGCCGGGTTCGGCGTGCTTGCGGGCGCGGTGCAATATAACCATCCGGTCGCGCCCGGCGCATCGCTCTTCATCGGCGGCATCGGCACCGGCAACTTCTATTTCAACAACAGTGAATTCAATCTCGCGCAGGCGGCGTTCAACGCCGGCGGCCGCTATCGGCACGGCATCGACACGCTCGCGCTCACGTACGCGTACGGGCAAATCCTGCTCGACGGCGACAACTACCGCAGCAGCAACGGCGCCGCGCTCGAGTGGCGCCGCCAGTTGGGGCCGACGACGACGATCAGCCTGACGCCGCAGTACGCGCGGCTCGACTACAGCGGCGACAACGACGTGCGCGACGCCGATTTCTACGCAGTGGGGCTTGGTGTCCGCCACGGCTGGCTAACCGCATGGCAACCGGTGCTCAACGCATCGGTTTATGGCGGCGAGGAACACGACATACGCGACCGGCCGGATCTCGGACGCAACCTCGCGGGCGCGTCGGCCGACGTGACGGTGTCGCCATCGCCGTCCTGGGCGCTCAACGCCGGCGTCGGGTACCTGCGCAGCCGCTACCAAGGCGACATTCCGCTGATCGACGTCACGCGCCGCGACAACAACTACGTGGCGTCGCTGGGCGCGCTGTACCTGTTCGCGCGCAACTGGAGCACGCGCCTCGAGTACCAGTACCAGCGCAACGAGTCGAACATCGAGCTCTACGAATACACGCGCAACCTCGTGATGCTGAAGCTGCGCTACGAGTTCAAATAGCGAAAGCCCCCGTGAACCTTCGCATATTTTGCAGCACACGGGCACTGCTATTCGCGCTGTCAATCGTTGCCTCGCTCGCGCATGCGCAAGCCGGACGCGTCGTGCTCGCCGTCGGCGATGTCACCGCGCAGCGTGGCAGCGAGCGCGTGAAGCTCACGTCCGGCGCCAACGTCAATGCGGGCGATTCCGTGGTCACCGGCGCGCAAAGCTACGCGCAGATCCGCTTCGCCGACGATGCGCTGGTGGCGCTGAAGCCCGACACCGAGTTCCGCATCGAGCAGTTCGTCTACAACGGGCACGACGACGGCAACGAGCGCGCAGTATTTCGTCTCGTGCGCGGCGGCTTTCGCACGGTGAGCGGCCAGGTCGGCAAGGTCGACCACGATCGCTACAGCGTCGTCACCACGCAGGCCACGATCGGCATTCGCGGCACGCACTACGTGCTGCAGATCTGCGTGGCCGACGAGTGCCGCGATTCGCCCGACGCGCTGCCGGCGGCGCCCGGTTTGTACGGCGGCGTGCTCGACGGTCGCGTGGCGATGCTGACGCCTGCCGGCGACGCCGAGTTCGGCGCGCGCGAGTATTTCGTGGTGCACCAGGGTTTTGCGCCGCAGCAGCTGATTGCGCCGCCGCGCTTCCTCGCCGACAGCCTGAAGGGTCGCGTGCGCGTCGCGCGCGCGGCACCGGCCAGCCTGCAATTTCCGAAG
>DATCFA010000314.1:0-9357 GCA_036509805.1 Casimicrobiaceae bacterium | reverse complement strand
CTACCGGCTCGCGTACGCGCCGCTGACACGCCAATACCGCGTCGGCAGCGGGCTGATGTCGCAGAGTTTCGCCACGCTCGACGAGGTCGAGCGCTTCATCAGCCGCGTGACGTCGCGGCCGGTGGCCAGCGCGTCGCAGCTCGCCAAGGGCACGCGCTATGACGCCGCGCTGCGGCTGCGGCTCGACGCCAACCAGTTGCCCAAGCCGCTGCAGGTGTCGGCGCTGGCGTCGCGCGAGTGGCAGCTCGCTTCCGATTGGCTGCGCTGGGGCTTCACGCCTTGAAGATCCCCGGCTCGCGCCGCTGGCGCTGGGTGCTGCTGTGCGCGGCGTGCCTCGCTGCCATCACGCTGTTCCTGCTCGCGAGTGCCACGTCGAACACGCAGTTCTTCGCGGGCGGCTACGACAAGCTGGTCATCGTCACCGCGGCGATGGTCGTGCTGCTGATGGTCATTGTCGGCTGGCAATTGTGGATGCTGCGGCGAAACCTGAAAGCCGGCGTGTTCGGCTCGCGGCTCGCCGTGCGGCTGGTGCTGCTGTTCTCGCTGGTCGCGCTTTTGCCCGGCTTGCTGCTCTACGCGGTGTCGGTGCAGTTCGTCGGCCGCAGCATCGAAAGCTGGTTCGACGTGCGCGTCGACCACGCGCTCGACAGCAGTCTCAACCTGGGCCGCAGCGCGCTCGATTACGTGCTCCGCGACGCAACCAACAAGGCGGGGCAACTTGCGATCTCGCTGTCCGACGCCAACACGTCGACGTTCGCGCAGGTGCTCAACCGCGCGGCCGAGCAGCTCGGCGTCAACGAGGCGGTGCTGTATACCAGCACCGGTGGCGTGCTGGCGGTCGGCGGCATCGGCAACTCGACGGCGACACCCGATCCGCCGCCCGCGGCCGCGCTGCGGCGCGCGCGGCTGCAGCAGGCGTTCGCCGCGATCGAGCAGTTGCCGCAGCGCGGCCTCGTCGCGCGGGTCGTGGTTCCCGTCAACAGCGGCGATCGACTCGAGCCGCTCAGACTTTTGCAGGTGATCGAGCCGGTGCCCTCGGCACTGTCGCAGGAGATCGACCGCGTCGATGCCGGCAATCGCGACTACCAGGAAATATCGTATTCACGCGGCGCGCTGAAGCGCCTGTACGAATGGACGTTGACGCTGACGCTGCTGCTCGGGCTCACGTCGGCGCTCGGGCTCGCGGTGGTGCTGTCCGAGCGGTTTTCCACGCCGCTCGGGCTGCTGGCGGAAGGCACGCGCGCAGTGACCAAGGGTGATTTCACGCGCCGCCAGCCGGTGACCTCGCGCGACGAGCTCGGCGTCCTCACCGAATCCTTCAACACGATGACCGCGCAGCTCGCCGATGCGCACGTACGCACCGAGGAATCGCGGCGCGCGATCGAAACCACGCGCGCCTACCTCGAGAGCGTACTCGGCAACCTGTCGGCGGGTGTGCTCGCGTTCGACGAGCGCTACCGGCTGCGCACCGCGAACCCCAGCGCGGCGCTGATCCTGCAGCAGCCGCTCGCCGACCTGACCGGCATGCCGCTCGCCGACTGGGGCAAGCGGCTGCCCGCGCTGGCGTCGTTCGCCGAGCTCGTGGGTGACGGCTTTCGCGCGAGCCGCGACGGCAAGTGGCAGAAGGAAGCCGAGCTCGCGGTGGCGAACACCACGCGCGCGCTGCTGTTGCGCGGAACGCGCCTCGCCAATGCGCCGAATGCCGGCTTCGTCGTCGTGTTCGACGACGTGTCCGAGCTGGTGGTTGCGCAGCGCGACGCCGCGTGGGCGGAAGTCGCGCGGCGACTTGCACATGAGATCAAGAACCCGCTGACGCCGATCCAGCTTTCCGCCGAGCGCCTCGCGGTGAAGCTCGAGTCGAAGCTCGACCCGCTCGACCAGGAGACGTTGCGGCGGGGCACGCAGACGATCGTCACGCAGGTGGCGGCGATGAAGAGCATGGTCGACGATTTCGCGATCTATGCGCGGCGGCCGCGGCCCGGGCAGACGCAGGTCGTCGATGTCAAGTCGCTGCTGCAGGACGTGCTCGGGCTGTACGAGAATCTGCGGCCGCAGATCACGCTGGCGCTTCCGGCCGAGCCTGTCGCGATCCAGGGCGAGCCCACCCGGCTGCGCCAGGTACTTCACAACCTGCTGCAGAATGCGATCGACGCGCAGGCCGCCGTCGCCGAGCCCGGATACGCGATCTCGATAGGCGTGCACAATGGCGAGGCGGTACTCTCGTTCACCGACCGCGGGCCGGGGTTCGGCGACGCGGTGCTCGCGCATTCGTTCGAGCCCTACGTGACGACAAAGGCCAAGGGTACCGGGCTCGGACTTGCCATCGTCAAGAAGATCGTCGAAGAGCATGGCGGACGTGCCGAGCTTGCGAACGTCGCGCCGCACGGCGCGCGCGTGACACTGGTCTTTCCGCTCGCGCAGCGCGCGGGCACATGAGGTAATCGGATGGCGCAGGTTAAGGAAATTCTGGTGGTCGATGACGAGGTCGGCATTCGCGAGCTCCTTTCGGAGATCCTGCAGGACGAAGGCTATCGCGTCGCGCTCGCGGAAAATGCGAGCGAAGCGCGCGCCTACCGGCAAAAGCAGCAGCCTTCGCTGGTGCTGCTCGACATCTGGATGCCCGATACCGACGGCGTTACGCTGTTGCGCGAATGGGGAGCGTCCGGCGCGCTGACGATGCCGGTGGTGATGATGTCCGGGCACGGCACGATCGAAACCGCCGTCGAGGCGACGCGCATCGGCGCATTCGACTTCCTGGAGAAGCCGATCGGCCTGTCGAAACTGCTGGCGACGATCGCGCGTGCGCTGAAGGTGGCCGGCATCAAGGAGCCGCGCCACGTTTCGCTGGCGACGCTCGGCACGAGCGCGCGCGTGCACGAAGTCGAGCGCGCTCTCGAGCAATTGCTCGCGGCGAAGAAGCCGATACTGATACTCGGCGAGACGGGCACCGGGCACGACGCCGCGGCGCACGCGTTGCGGATGCCCGACGTGCCGTTCATCGTGCTCGCCAACGGCGCGCGCCTGACAAACCCGGTGGCGCTGCTCGAGGAGGCGCGCGACGGCGTGCTGGTGTGCGGCGAGATCGGCCAGTATTCGAAGGCCGACCAGCGGCTGTTGTCGTTCCTCGTGCCGAAGCTCGAGCGGCACAACGTGTCGCTGGTCGCGACGAGCGCCGAGCCGCTCGGCAACATGGCTGCCGAAGGCCGCTTCGACGCGGCGCTGCTGTCGCAACTGTCGGTCGGCGCGGTGATGCTGCCGCCGCTGCGGACGCGCAGCGAGGACATTCCGCCGCTGATCGAGCGATTCTGGCGCGAAGCGACGCACAGCGACCCGCAGGCGCCGCTGCTGGCGACGCTGCAGCCTGCGGCGCTGGCCGCGCTGTCGAACGCGCATTGGCCCGGCAACCTGGAGCATCTCGCCAACGTCGTGTCCAATCTCGCGCTGTTGCGCGGCGACATCACCAGCGAGCACGTCAAGCGCCTGCTGGGCGAGGCGGCGTCACCGGCGCAGGCGGTCGCGCCCGAGATCACCGCGCATTTTTTCGAAGTGCCGCTGCGCGAGGCGCGCGAGGCATTCGAGCGGATTTATTTCGAGCAGCTTTTGTCGCGCGAGCAGAGCAACATGAGCCGCGTGGCGGAAAAGGCTGGCCTCGAGCGCACGCACCTGTACCGCAAGCTCAAGCAGCTGGCGATCCGCTTCTCGCGGCGCACCGAGGAAAACACCGGTTGAGCGCCGCAACATGAGCGCCGTAACGTGAGCGACGTGGCTGCAGCGACGCATGCGCCGCGGCGGATGGCGCCGCTGGTGCTCGGCGCGATCGGCGTCGTATTCGGCGACATCGGCACCAGCCCGCTTTACACGCTGCACACGGCATTTCGCGGACACCACGCGTTGCCGCTCAATCCCGCCAACGTGCTGGGGTTGCTGTCGGTGATCTTCTGGGCGCTGATGGTCATCGTCACGCTGAAGTACATCACGCTGATCATGCGCGCCGACAACCGCGGCGAAGGCGGCATACTCGCGCTGACGGCACTGGTGTCGCGCGGGCTGCAGCGCGGCGAGCGCCGCCGCTGGTGGCTGGTCGGGCTCGGCATCTTCGGCGCCGCGATGTTCTATGGCGACGGCATGATCACTCCGGCGATCACCGTGCTCGGTGCGATCGAGGGCCTCGAGGTGGCCGCGCCGGCGCTGCGCGACTACGTGGTCCCGCTGACGGTACTGATCATGATCGCGCTGTTCATGATCCAGAAACGCGGCACGGCGGCCATCGGCGCGGTGTTCGGCCCGGTGATGATCGTGTGGTTCGTCGTGATCGGCGTGCTGGGCGCGTTGCAGCTCCTGCGCTCGCCGCACGTGCTCGAAGCGCTCAACCCCGCCTACGCGTTCCTGTTCCTCGCCACCAACACAGCGTCGGCGTTCGTCGCACTCGGCGCCGTCGTGCTCGCGGTGACCGGGGTCGAGGCGCTCTACGCGGACATGGGCCACTTCGGCGCATCACCCATCCGTCGCGCTTGGCTGCTGTTCGTGATGCCTGCGCTGGTGCTCAACTATTTCGGCCAGGGCGCACTGATCCTCGGTGATCCGTCAGCGATCCGCAACCCGTTCTTCCTGCTGGCGCCGGCGTGGGGGCTTTTGCCGCTGGTCCTGCTCGCGGCGGTCGCCGCGGTCATCGCGTCGCAAGCGGTGATCTCGGGCGCATTCTCGCTGACGCGCGCAGCGATCCAGATGGGATATTGCCCGCGGCTTGCGATCCTGCACACATCGGAAAAGACGATGGGGCAGATCTACGTGCCGTTCATCAACTGGATGCTGCTCGCCGCCGTGCTGCTGCTGGTGCTCGGGTTTCGCAGCTCGGAGAACCTCGCCGCCGCGTATGGCATCGCGGTGACGATGGCGATGCTGATCGATTCGATACTCATCTACATGGTGATGCGCCGGCTGTGGAATTTCTCCGCGTGGCTCGCCGCGGCGATCGCAGCGCCGCTTCTCACCGTCGATGTCGCGCTGCTGTCGTCGAACGCGCTCAAGATTCCCGATGGCGGCTGGTTCCCGCTGGTGGTGGGCGCCGTCGTTTTCACGCTGCTGACGACGTGGAAGCGCGGGCGCGCGCTGGTGGCCGATCGCCTCGCGGAGGACGCGCTGCCGCTTGCGTCGTTCATCGCGAGCATCGAGGTTGCGCCACCGACGCGTGTCGAAGGCACGGCGGTGTTCATGACCTCCGCGCAGGACCGCGTGCCGCACGCATTGCTGCACAACCTGAAACACAACAAGGTGCTGCACGAGCGTGTCGTCTTCCTGACGATCATCACGCGCGACATTCCGTATGTCGTCGACGACGAGCGCATCGAGATTTCGCCGCTCGGGTGCAATTTCTACCGCTTCCTCGCCTACAGCGGGTTCAAGGACGATCCGGACATTCCGGCGCTGCTCGACCAGGCGGGGCGGCGTGGCCTTGTGTTCGACATGATGGAGACGTCGTTCTTCGTGTCGCGGGAGACACTGATCCCCACCAAGGGCACCGGAATGGCGCTGTGGCGCGAGCGGCTGTTCGCGTCGATGTCCAAGAACGCGGTCAAGGCATCGGACTTTTTCCACGTGCCGACCAATCGCGTCGTCGAGCTGGGGACGCAACTCGAGATCTAGCCGGCGCGCCCTCACCCCAGCCCCCTCCCGCAAGCGCGAGAGGGAGCTTGTCGCGCGATGCGGGAGATTTCAGCAAAAAAAACGCCGGCACGAAGCCGGCGTTTTCGATCACGACACCGCTGTTCAGGCCACGGCGGCCATCGCGCCCTTCATCTGCTTCATCGCCTTCGACTCGATCTGGCGGATGCGCTCGGCTGACACGCCGTATTCGTTGGCGAGCTCCTGCAGCGTCAGTGGATTTTCCTCACGCAGCCAGCGCGACTCGATGATCCGCCGCGAACGCGCATCGAGCTTCTGCAGCGCGTGCGCCAAGCCTTCGCTGCGGCGCTCGGCCGTCTGCTTCGCCTCGACGATCTTCGCCGGCTCGTCGTCGGTGTCGGTCAGGTAGGCGATCGGCGAATACGCGTGCTCGTCGTCGTCGGTGGGCGTCGGGTCGAGCGTCAGGTCGCGCCCGGTGAGTCGCGTTTCCATCTCCAGCACTTCCTCGCGCTTCACGTGCAGCTCCTGCGCGATAGCATCGGCCTCGTCGTTGGTCAGCGCGGCCGAGCGCTTCTTCATGCTGCGCAGGTTGAAGAAGAGCTTGCGCTGCGCCTTCGTCGTCGCGACCTTGACCAGACGCCAGTTGCGCAGGATGTATTCGTGCATTTCCGCGCGGATCCAGTGCAGCGCGAACGACACCAGCCGCACGCCGCGGTCGGGGTCGAAACGGCGAACCGCCTTCATCAGGCCGACGTTGCCTTCCTGGATCAGGTCCGCCTGCGGCAGGCCGTAGCCCAGGTAGTTGCGCGACACCGCTACAACGAGCCGAAGGTGCGACAGCACCATCGCGCGTGCGGCTTCGACTTCCTCGTGTTCCTTCCAGCGGCGGCCGAAGTCGCGCTCCTGCTCCGCGGTCAACAGCGGAAAGCGGTTGACCGACTGGATGTAGTTGTCCAAGCTTCCGAGCGACGCGGGCGTCGGGAACGTCAGGGCATTACCGGTCATTCAGGTCTCCTGTTCGCAAGGGAACGACAGTGCGGGCCGTTTCCCGGAGGTTTCGTGCGAATTTTAGCACTCGTCTAATCAGAGTGCTAAGGTACGCCAAAGTTCCCGAGTGAATTTGTCGGGATTGGCGACAACGCCGGCGCCGCGCGTGCTGGCCGTAGCTGGCCGCTTCACAGAGACCAGCCAGCCGAGCTACACGACGCAGTAGGTACTTACACGGACGGCGGTATCAGCGCGTCGGCGAACTCGGCAGCCACGAATGGCCGCAGATCGTCGACGCTTTCGCCTACCCCGATGAACGATAACGGCACCGGGTGCTGGCGGGCAATCGCGGCGACGACGCCGCCCTTGGCGCTGCCATCCAGCTTGGTGAGGATCAGCCCCGTCAGCCCGACCGCCGCGTCGAACGCCTGTACCTGCGCCAGCGCGTTCTGGCCGGTATTCGCGTCGAGCACCAGCAATACCGCCTGCGGGGCGCCGGGGTCGGTCTTGCCCAGTACCCGGCGTATCTTGCGCAGCTCGTCCATCAGGTGCACCTGCGTGGGCAGCCGTCCGGCGGTGTCGGCCAGCACGACGTCGATGCCGCGCGCCTTGGCCGCACTGACCGCATCGAACATCACCGCTGCCGGATCGCCGCCCTGCTGGGAGATCACCGTGACGCCGTTGCGCTCGCCCCACACGGCGAGCTGCTCGCGCGCCGCGGCGCGGAACGTGTCGCCTGCGGCCAGCAGCACCGACAAATGCTGTCGCTGCAGCCATTTCGCGAGTTTGCCGATCGACGTGGTCTTGCCGGCGCCGTTGACGCCTGCCAGCATGATGACGAATGGGCGCGCAGCCCCGACGACGAATCGCTGTTCGAGAGGTGTGACAAGATCGCGCAGCGCTTCGTTCAATACGCTGCGCGGATCGGTGCCTGCCGGCGCCCGCTTGTAACGCGCGGTCAGATCCCGCAGAAGCTGCGCGGTGGCGTCGACGCCGACGTCCGCCGCGAGCAGCGCCGACTCGAGCTCGTCCAGCGCTTCGGCGTCGAGCGTGCGGCGGCGCAATGCGTGCGTGATGGCGCCCGACAGCTTGTCGCGCGACGCGGCGAGGCCTGTGCGCAGGCGCTCGCTCCAGGATTTTTTCGCTTCGGCGGGAGGAGTTGGCTTGAAGAGGTCGAACACGGCAACGCGCTGCGTGGACAATCCGCGATCTTACCGGGACGGCCGGACACGCACTTCGACAGGGGTCGCAACATGCCCATATCCGCCAATCGCGTAAGGATCATCGGCGGCACGCACCGCGGCCGCGGCGTGCGCTTCGCCGATGCGCCGCAACTGCGGCCGACGCCCGACCGGGTCCGCGAGACGCTGTTCAACTGGCTCGGACAGGACCTCAGCGGTCGCACGACGCTGGAAGCCTATGCGGGTAGCGGCGTGCTGTCGCTGGAGTCGCTGTCGCGGGGTGCTGCCAGCGCCGTCGCCATCGACTGCCATCCGGCGGCGATCCGCGCGCTGCGCGACAACGCCACGCTGCTTGGGCTGGGCGGCCTGGCTACCGTCTGCGCCGATGCGTTCACCGCCCTCGCGCGCGAGCCGCGCCGGTTCGACGTCATCTATCTCGATCCGCCGTTCGCCAAAGACCCGTGGTCGCGGCTGTTCGAGCTTTCCGCCGCGAGGCTCGCCGAGGGCGGATTCATCTATGCCGAAGCTGGCCATCCGCTGTCGCCGCCGGCGTCGCTGGCGCTGCATCGCCATGGCCGCGCGGGGCACGTGCATTATCATCTGTTGCGCGCCAACCCGTGAAACGCCGATACCCGTCCGCATGCTGAGCGTTGTCTATCCCGGCACCTTCGACCCGTTCACGCGGGGGCACGAGGACCTTGCGCGGCGCGCGGCGCGGCTGTTCGACCGCGTGGTGGTCGGCGTCGCCGTCAGCGAGGCGAAGAAGCCGTACTTCGCCGCTGCCGAGCGCGTCGACATCGCCCGCGAGGTGCTGGCCGACGTGGCCAACGTCGAGGTGCTGTCGTTTTCGTCGCTGCTGATGGATTTCGTGCATGCGCAGCACGCGCGCGTGATCCTGCGCGGCCTGCGGGCGGTGTCGGACTTCGAGTACGAGTTCCAGATGGCGGGGATGAACCGCCGGCTCTACCCCGATGTCGAAACCTTGTTCCTCACCCCTTCCGAGCAATACATGTTCGTTTCGGCAACCATCGTCCGCGAGATCGCGCGCTTCGGCGGCGACGTGTCGAGCTTCGTTCATCCGGCGGTGGGAGCGCGGCTCGCGCTGCGCGCGAAAGATCGAGTCTGACGATGGCGCTGATGATCACCGACGAGTGCATCAATTGCGACGTCTGCGAGCCCGAGTGCCCGAACGCGGCAATTTCCCAGGGACCCGAGATCTACGTGATCGACGCGTCGCGCTGCACCGAGTGCGTCGGCCACTTCGACGTGCCGCAATGCCGCGAGGTATGCCCGGTCGACTGCATTCCATTCAACCCGGATGTCGTCGAGTCGCTTGAAACGCTGCTGGCGAAATACGCGCGACTGACGACCGGCAAGCTTCCCGTCTAAAAAGTAGGTTCGTCAGTAAAAACTGTGGGTAAGGCGGGGCTCGGGTAGTTTGCCAAGTACATGATAGAGCGCGAGTTCTGTACATCGGAAGGTTCGAAAGCCATAGGCTTTTCTCATGGTGACTTTGGCTTTGTTGTTCAGTCCTTCGATGACGCCGCTGGAGAACTGCTTGCGTGCG
>DATCFA010000313.1:0-4095 GCA_036509805.1 Casimicrobiaceae bacterium | reverse complement strand
CCGTTGGTGGCCAGCACCTTGAACACGCCCTGCGACAGCGCGAGGATCGAGATGTCGAACGTGCCGCCCCCCAAGTCGAAGATGGCGAACGTGCCGCGCGACGCGTTGTCGAGACCATACGCGACCGCCGCAGCCGTCGGCTCGTTGAGCAGCCGCAGCACGGGCAGTCCGGCGAGCGTTGCCGCATCCTTGGTCGCCTGCCGCTGTGCGTCGTCGAAGTACGCCGGCACGGTGACCACGGCAGCTTCGATCGCGCCGCCCAGTTGCGCTTCGCCGCGCTCGCGCAATGCCGACAGGATGGCCGCGGAAACCTGCACCGGCGACAGCACGCCTGCGCGCGTCGCGATCTTCACCATGCCCGGCGCGTCGACGAACTGGTAGGGGAAGCGCCGGTCGTCGCCCAGGTCCTGCAATCCGCGACCCATCATCCGCTTGACCGACACGATCGTGTTGGCGGGATCGGCCGCCTGCTGCGCCATCGCCGGATAGCCGACGTCGACGCCGCCGTCGCGATAGCGGACCACCGACGGCAACAACGGGCGCCCGCGCGCATCGGCGAGCACCACCGGCAGGCCGTTGCGCACCGTCGCCACCAGCGAATTGGTCGTGCCGAGGTCGATGCCGATCGCACGCTTCTTCTCGCGCGCGGTCGGCTTCGCATCCGGTTCGGAAATCTGCAGCAGCGCCATGTCAGACGTCGATCGTGTCGATCATTTCCGCCACGTCGGCGGCGACCTTCTGCAGAAACTTGAGCTCGCGCACGTCGGCGCGCGCCGCGTCGACATCACGCGCATCCAGCCGCGCGGCCAGGTCCTGCTCGCGGCGTTGCGATTCATCGCGGATCGCATCGATGATGCGATCCAGCGCGGCGACGTCGCCGGCATCGCGCGCATCCGCCGCCTGCTCGCGCCGCTCGAGCTGCGCCTCGAGGAACGGCAGCGCCAGCGCGGTGTCGGTCTCGGCCAGCGCGTCGATGCCGGCCAGTTGCAGCAGGTAGCGGCCACGCTCCACCGGATCCTTCAGCGTCCGGTACGCCTCGTTGACGCGCGCCGACGCCTGCATCGCCGCGCGCTGCTGCGCATCGCCACCGCCCGATGCACGGTCGGGATGCACATCGCGCTGCAGCTCGCGGTAACGCTGGTCGAGCGCGCTGGCGTCGATGCGGAACTGCGCCGGCAATGCGAACAGCTCGAAATGGTTGTGCGAGAAATCGATCAAACGAACCTCTGTGAATGCAACGGGCGGCCCTCGAGCCGCCCGCGCGCTGGGCCGCGATTGCAAACGGCCGTCAGACGTTGAAGCTCTCGCCGCAGCCGCACTCGGCCTTGACGTTGGGATTGTTGAACTTGAAGCCTTCGTTCAATCCCTCGCGCGCGAAGTCGAGCTCGGTGCCGTCGACATACGGCAGGCTTTTCGGATCGACGACGACGGTGACGCCATGACTTTCGAAGCGCAGGTCCTCGGGCTTCACGTCGTCGGCGAACTCGAGCTTGTACGCAAGCCCCGAGCAACCGGTGGTCTTGACGCCCAGCCGCAGCGCGATGCCCTTGCCGCGTTGCGCGAACTGCGCGCCTACGTGGCGCGCGGCTTTCTCGGTCAGCGTGATCGGCATGTCAGTCCGCGGCGGTGACCGCGGGCTCGGCCGTTGCGCCGTGCTTCGCCTTGTAGTCGGCCACCGCCGCCTTGATCGCGTCCTCGGCGAGGATCGAGCAGTGGATCTTGACCGGCGGCAACGCCAGTTCGTGCGCGATGTGCGTGTTCTTGATGCCGAGCGCCTGGTCGAGCGTCTTGCCTTTCACCCATTCGGTGACCAGCGAGCTCGACGCGATGGCCGAGCCGCAGCCGTAGGTCTTGAACTTGGCGTCCTCGATGACACCGCCCTTTCCGACGCGGATCTGCAGCTTCATCACGTCGCCGCAGGCCGGCGCGCCGACCATTCCGGTGCCGACGGCCTCGTCGCCCTTGGCGAACGAACCGACGTTGCGCGGATTCTCGTAGTGATCGATAACTTTTTCGCTGTACGCCATGGTGTTACCTCAACCTTTCAGTTCCGATTCAATGCGAAGCCCACTGCACGGTGCTCAAGTCCACGCCGTCCTGGTGCATTTCCCAAAGTGGGGACAATTCGCGCAATTTCGCGATCTTCCGCTTGATCAAGTCGACGGCGAAGTCGATTTCGGCCTCGGTCGTGAAGCGACCGACGGTGAAGCGGATCGAGCTGTGCGCAAGCTCGTCGCTGCGGCCCAGCGCACGCAGCACGTACGAGGGCTCGAGCGATGCCGACGTGCACGCCGACCCCGACGACACCGCGATGTCCTTGACCGCCATGATGAGGCTCTCGCCCTCGACGAAGTTGAAGCTGACGTTCAAGTTGTGCGGCACGCGGCGGTGCATGTCGCCGTTGATGTAGACCTCCTCGAGCGACTCGAGGCCCTTCCACAGGCGGTCGCGCAGCATGCGGATGCGGTCGGATTCGGTCGCCATCTCGACCTTCGCGAGGCGAAACGCTTCGCCCATGCCGACGATCTGGTGCGTCGGCAGCGTGCCCGAGCGCATGCCGCGCTCGTGACCGCCGCCATGCATCTGCGCCTCGATGCGCACGCGCGGCTTGCGCCGCACGAACAGCGCGCCGACACCCTTGGGGCCGTAGGTCTTGTGCGCCGAAAACGACATCAGGTCGACCTTCAGCTTGCCCAAGTCGACCGGAATCTTGCCGGTCGCCTGCGCGGCGTCGACGTGGAAGATCACGCCCTTCTCGCGGCAGATCTCGCCCATCGCCGCGATATCCTGCACGACGCCGATCTCGTTGTTGACGAACATCACCGACGCCACGATCGTGTCGGGGCGCAGCGCCGCCTTGAACGCATCGAGCGACACCATGCCCTCGTCGTCGACGTCGAGGTAGGTCACCTCGAAACCCTCGCGCTCGAGCTCGCGCATCGTGTCGAGCGTCGCCTTGTGCTCGGTGGTCACGGTGACCAGATGCTTGCCCTTGTCCTTGTAGAAGTGCGCGGCGCCTTTCAACGCGAGGTTGATCGACTCGGTGGCACCGGACGTCCACACCAGTTCCTTGGGGTCGCAGTTGACCAGCGATGCGACGTTTCCACGCGCCTCCTCGACCGCGGCCTCGGCATCCCAGCCGTATGCGTGCGAGCGCGACGCGGGATTGCCGAAGTTCGACGTGAGCCAGGGAATCATCTTCTCGGCGACGCGTGGGTCCACCGGCGTAGTCGCCGAATAGTCGAGATAGACGGGCAATTTCATGGCGTTGGCTTGCGGCATGTTCGGGTCTTTTTTCATGATTGGGTCAGGTGGCGTCGGCCGCTGCGGCCAGCGACGCCGAACGATGGTCCTGCATCACCACGACGGCATTCTTGCCGGGCTGCTGCTGCCTGACCAGTTCGGCCAGCGTGACGCCACGCAGGAATGCAAAGATGTGCGTATTGAGTCCCGCCCACAATTCATGCGTCATGCATCGGCGGTCGTCGTGGCAGTTCTCGCGGCCGCCGCATTGCGTCGCGTCGATCGGCTCGTCGACAGCGCGGATGATGTCGGCCACCGTCATGTCCTGCGGCGCTTTCGCGAGCTGGTAGCCGCCGCCCGGACCGCGGACGCTGTCGACCAGGCCGTTGCGCCGCAACTTGCCGAAAAGCTGCTCCAGGTACGACAGCGAGATGCGCTGCCGGTCGGCGATGGCCGCCAGCGTAACGGGCGCGTCAGCCGCATGCAACGCGACGTCGAGCATCGCCGTTACCGCAAATCGTCCCTTGGTGGTCAAGCGCATGGCGTTGGTCCTATCGCCGGCCCCGGAAGGCCAGCTACGTCAGTATTCTAGCAATTCCCGAATAAATTAGTCAAGTAATAGGCGATTTGGTTCACTCCAGCATCTTATTGATTTGATTGGGGTCGAAGGCCTCAGCTACCGCGCGGGTGTCGCCGCAGTCGAGCCCGTCCTGCTTCAATTGAGCCACCAGCCGCTCGAAGCGTGCGTCGGCTTCGGCGGCGTGGTCGAGAAGCTTGTGAATGGCCTGCGCCACCGGGTCGTTCATATTCGCGCCGACGGCGTAGGCGGCAAAGCCCATCTTTTCGGCCTGC
>DATCFA010000312.1:0-2879 GCA_036509805.1 Casimicrobiaceae bacterium | reverse complement strand
TCGATCAGCTCCCGTTGGAGCAACGAATACTCTTCGTCGGTGAGGTACTGCTCCACCAGGCGCGTGAACAGCTTGGTTTCGACGAAGCTGATCATTCCTCCATTATACTGCAATGACGTAATACGTCAAGGACGGAGTATGAGGGGCTTGTCAGGCGATGACCGTCCTTCAACCGAAGAAGCGGGGATTTTGTAGCCGCTTGCTAAAATGGCGGGGTAGCGCGTTTTGGCACAAATAGCCCATGCCACTCCCCATCGAATTCACCGGCGAGCGTTTCATCCCCGGCGTTGCCGGCGAGATCGAGTTCGAGCACGTCCATCGCTACGCCTTCGCATGTCGTCATGTCGCGGGCAAGCGCGTGCTCGACGCCGCGTGCGGCGAAGGCTACGGTAGCGCGTTGCTCGCGAGGACCGCGGCGACGGTCGCCGGCGTCGACATCGACGGCGCAACGCTGGCGCACGCGGCTGCGCGCTACGCGTCGGTGCCCAATGTCGCGTTCCACCAGGCCTCGGTAGCCACACTGCCATTCGCCGATGCGAGCTTCGACCTGATCGCCTCGTTCGAGACCATCGAGCACCTCGAAGCTGCCGATCAGCCGCGAATGCTCGCCGAGTTCGCGCGCGTGCTCGCACCGCGGGGGCTGCTGATCCTGTCGGCACCCAATCGCGTCGAGTACTCCGACAAGCGCGGATATGCCAATCCGTTCCATCGCCACGAGCACGATCGCGCCGAGCTCGACGGATTGCTGGTCACGCATTTTTCCGCGCGCCGTTACTACCACCAGCGTGTGTGGCTTGGCTCGACGCTGTGGCGCGAGCGGGGCGCCGACGCGTACGCCGCATGGGAAGGCGACAGCGCCGATGTCGCGGAGGTTGGGGTGCCGCCGGCGATGTATTACGTCGTCGTTGCCGCGCGTGCCGACGCCGACCTGCCGAACGATCCGCTCGGCCTGTCGCTTTTCTCCGATCGCGAACACGAGCTGCATCGGCTGCAGGCGCAAGGCAGCGAGATCATCCGCCTCGACGCGTTGCTCGGCGAGCGCACGGCGATGCTCGACAAGCAGACGGCGCACGTGACGCACCTCGAGAATCTGGTCGCGTTTCGCGACAAGCTCATCGTCGAGCGCGACGCGCAGCTCGAATCGCATGGGCTGCGGATGTTGCAGTTCGAGCGCCAGGAAAAGGCTCATGCGGTGCGTGCGGCCGCGGCCGAGCAGGAATCATCGGTGGCGCGTGCCGAGCTCGCGCGGCTGCGCGACGATCACGCCGTCGCCCACGAAGCCCACGCTGCTGTCAACGGCGAGCGCGCGACGCTGCGCGCCGAACTCGACGCCGCGCGCGCGGCGATCGCGGCGCAGGAACGCATCATCGACTATCGTCAGAGTCTGCGCGGATGGGCGATGCTGCCATGGCAGCGTCTGCGCGCCATCCGACAGCGCAATCGCACCGAATGACGCGGGTGCTCGACATCGTCATCCCGGTGTACAACGCGCCGGACGACGTCGCCACCTGCGTGGAAAGCGTGCTGCGCCACACCGATGCATCGCACCGGATCGTGCTGATCGACGACGCTTCACCCGACCCGCGAATCGCCGAGCTGTTCGCCGCTTACGCCGCGCGGGGTTTGTCCCGCCTGTCGCTGCTGCGCAATCCTTCCAACTCGGGTTTCACCGGTACCGCCAATCGGGGATTCACGCTGTCGCGCAACGACGTCGTGCTGCTCAACTCCGACACGATTGTCCCCGCCGACTGGACGGACGCATTGATCCGCTGTGCTGACGCCGACGCGGCGATCGGCACGATCACGCCGTTTTCCAACAATGCGGAGATCCTGTCGTGGCCACGGTTTTGCGTGAACAATCCGTGGCCTGCCGACACCGACCCGACGCCGGTGTCCGCCGCGTTCGCACGCGCCGCGGTGCCGAGCTATCCCGACCTGCCCACCGGCGTCGGCTTCTGCTTCTACGTGCGCCGCGCGCTGCTCGACGACATCGGCCTGTTCGATCCCGCGTATGGGCTCGGGTACGGCGAGGAAAACGATTTCTGCCTGCGCGCGTCCGCGCACGGCTGGCGCAACGTGCTTGCCGACGACGTGTTCGTCGTCCACACCGGCGGCCGCTCATTCAAGGAACAAAAGGCGGCGCTCGTGCCGCGCAACGCCGAACGGCTGCTCGCGCGTCACCCCGGCTACGACGCCATCGTCCAGCAGTACATCGCGGCCGATCCGTTGCGCGCGATCCGCGAAGCGGCGCGCACGGCGCAAGGCGTCATCGAGCAGCCGGGCATGGGAGTGATGCATGTCGTTCACCACCACGGCGGCGGCACCGAATCGCACGTGCGAATGCTGATACACGCGTCGCGTCACGCGCGCCGGCACTTCCTGGCCGTTGCACTGGGGGACGCGTGGCAAGTGGAGGAGCATCGCGCCGACGGCAGCATGGCGGCGTTCGCGTTCTCGCGTGCAGCCGGCGAATCGTGGACGCAATTCGTGGGCGGCCTGTGCGCGAGCTTCGGCATCGGCATCGTTCACTTGCACAACATCTCGGCGTGTCGCGACGGATTGCTGGAGGCAATGGCCGGCCTCGACATTCCCTACGGCTATACGGCGCACGACCTGAACTTCGCGTGTCCGACGATCACATTGCTGGATGCGACGGGGCGCTATTGCGGTGCGGTCACCGATGCGTCGCAATGCGCGCGCTGCCTCGTCGCGCAACCCGCTTTCGAGGGTGTCGACATCATCGCGTGGCGCCGGCGCCATCGCGACCTGGTTGCGCGCGCGGCATTCCTGATCGCCCCATCGGCGTGGGCTGCCAACACGTTCAACCGCTACTTCGACCGCAGGCCGGTGGTGATCGCGCATGGCTTGCCGGTCGCAGA
>DATCFA010000311.1:0-5147 GCA_036509805.1 Casimicrobiaceae bacterium | reverse complement strand
CGAGCTGTACCGCGGTGGCATCGGTGGGCGCCGGATGGTCGTTCACCAAGGCGGCGTATTCGACGGGCCCGGGCTGGAACACGATTGCATCGGGCGCGAAATGCGCGAGAAACGACGCACGGATGCCACGCGTGTACGCGTCGGCGGCGAAATCACGCTCGGCATTGAACAGGTTCTCGAGCGACACGTCGGAGTAGCCGGGCGCGACGTTCACGCAGGCGGCCAGCGCGGCGCAGGCGATCGGCAGGGCGAAGCGTCGTTGCATGACGCGAAGAGTGTAGCGCGGATCAAAATCCTGCAGCGTCCGGCAGGGGCGAATGGCGACGCCGGGTCAGCGCGCGCCCGACCGATAGAACAGATAGGCGCCGAAGCCCAGCGCATCGCGCCCCCAACGCAAGTACGCGTCGCGCCAGCGGCGGATGCGGTCGAGCATGGCGACGGCATCGGAGTCGTCGGGCTGCTCGCGCACGTAGCGCTCGATCGAGCGCGCGTATTTCCACTCGTACTCGTCCCACTCGTCGTCCGACGCCACCACCGCGTGCATCGGCACCAGTCCGGCGTCGATGCCGGCCTGCACGTTGCCGCGATGGTCGACATACCCGAACTCATTGCCGCCCAGCACCGCCAGGTATTCGGAGGGTGCCTTGCGCTTCCAGTAGCCTTCGCCGATCAGCACGTAGCCGCCGGGCTGGGTCCAGGTCTTCAGCTTGCGGCAAATGCCGCCGAGGCCACCGTCGAGACCGCCCGCGCCCAGGTAAACCGTCAGGTGGAACGTTTCCGGATCGGCGGCGAAATTGCGGATGTCGACGTTGTCGAGATGCAGCCGGCCGAGCGCGCCGGTCCATTGCGCACGCTCGCGCGCGGCGTCGAGCATCAGCGACGAGTTGTCGATGGCCACCACCTGCGAGCCGAAACGCTCGATGATCCGCAGCGCGAGCTCGGCGCGCCCGCAGCCCAGGTCGAGCACGCGCGACGATTCCGCCAACGGCAGCAAATCGAGCAACCGCTCGACCTTGGCGGCCGACAGCGGATTGCAGTAGTCGTGCTCGCGGTGCGCGATGGCGCTGAATTTCTGCGGATTCATGGCGTCGGGGATCCCTGGGACTTCGCGTTCCAGGGTGCCACATGCAAGAGTAATGCCATTCCAGGCAACGCCAGCAGCGTGCACAGCAGGTAGAAGTCCGTCCAGCCGATGCGCTCGACGATCCAGCCGGTGCTGGCGTTGAAGAGCGACCGCGGCACCACGGCCAGGCTGGTGAACAGCGCGAACTGCGTCGCCGTGTAGCGCGGATTGGTGGTGCGCGCGATGTACGCGGTGAACGCCGCGGTGCCGAGCCCGACGCCCAGCGCTTCGCAGGCGATCACGCCCGCCAGCAGGAGCTTGTCCGGCCGGTGTACCCAGGCGAGTAGCGCGAAGCCCAGGATGGACAGCATCTGCACGACGCCGAATATCCACAACCCGCGGTTGATGCCGATGCGCACCATCCACAAACCGCCCAACAGGCCGCCGGCCACGCTCGCCCACAGTCCGGCATTTTTGGCGACGACACCGATGTCGGTCATCGAAAAGCCCATGTCGAGGTAGAACGGCGTGGCGAGCGCCGTGGCCATCAACACGCCGAGCAGGTAGAGGAAGATGAACGCGAGGATCCACACCGCCGCGCGCCAGCCGGCGCGGGTGATGAATTCGTGGAATGGCTCGACGAGCGCGTCGCGCAGCGTGCGTGGTGCAGCGCGTGACTGCGGCGGCTCCGTCACCAGCAGCGTCAGCGCGATTCCCGGCAGCATGAACAGCGCGGTGATCGCGTACACCGCCGCCCACGGCAGGTGGTCGGCGAGGATCAGCGCCAGCGCGCCGGGTACGAGGCTCGAGATCCGGTACGCGTTGACGTGGATCGACGTGCCCAGCGCGAGCTCGCTGTCGGGCAGGATTTCGCGGCGGTACGCATCGAGCACGATGTCCTGGCTCGCCGAAAAGAACGCGACGGCGCTGGCGAGCCACGCGATCGTCCACAGGTCGAGCTGCGGACGCAGGAAGCCGAACAGCGGAATCGCGATCAACAACAGCAGCTGCGTGATCAGCATCCACCCGCGGCGGCGGCCGAGCATCGGCACCGCGTAGCGATCCATCAGCGGCGACCACACGAATTTCCACGTGAACGGGAGCTGGATCAGCGTGAACAGGCCGATCGCCTTGAGGTCGACGCCTTCGCTGCGCAGCCACGCGGGAATCAGGTTGATCAGCAGGTACAGCGGCAGCCCGGAGCTGAAGCCTGTGAACACGCAGATCAGCATCCGCCGGTTGAGCAGTGCCTCGCGCCAGGTCTCGCGTTTTTGCGTGTTCGCGTGCGTCATCGCCGCACAGTGAACCACATCGGCTGCCGCCCGTGCGTCGCCTATGCGCGCCGGAAGCGGTAGATCGCGAGCTCGCCCAGCAGGTTGGGCGCGAACGACACTTCGCGCCCGGCCGACAGCACGCGGCGCTCGATCACCCGGCAGCCGCGCTCGCGCAGGAACGCGTCGAAATCGGCCACCGTGCAAAGGTGGATGTTCGGCGTGTCGAACCACTGGTACGGCAGCGCCGTCGACACGGGCATCCTCCCGCGCAGGATCTGCCAGCGATGCGTCCAGTGGCCGAAATTCGGGAACGACACGACCGCTTCGCGGCCCACGCGCAGCATTTCGTCGACGATCGTCTCGATATGGCGCATCGCCTGCAGCGTCTGCGACAGGATCACGCAATCGAACGACGCGTCGTCGAATCCGTTGAGGCCGGCTTCCAAGTCGCGCTGGATCACGTTGATGCCGACGCCGACGCTCGCGAGCATGCCCGCGTTGCCGATTTCGAGGCCATAGCCGGTGGCGCCGCGGACACGCGCGAGGTAGGCGAGCAGGCTGCCGTCGCCGCAGCCGAGGTCGAGTACGTGCGCGTCGGGCGCGATCCAGCGCGCGATCATCGCGTGGTCGGAGCGCGTCGTTTCCGGCGCGTCGTTCGCGCCCCTCACCCCGGCCCTCTCCCGCAAGCGGGAGAGGGAGTCGTCTGCACGATCCTGCGCAAACGCGTTCCCTCGTCGCGCGCCAGCGGGGAGAGGGGCGGGGTGAGGCGCGTTCGCCGCAAATCCTTCAGCGATCCGCGCGAAGTACGCGCCGACCACCGCGTGATATTGCGGATTGTCGAGCAGGAACGCGTCATGGCCGTGCGGCGCGTCGATCTCCGCCGACGACACATCGAGCTTGTTCTGCACCAGCGCCCGCACCAGCTCGCGCGAGCGCTCCGGCGGAAAGCGCCAGTCGGTCGTGAAGCTCACGACGAGAAAGCTCGCGCTGATGGCCGCGAACGCGTTGCGCAATTCACCGCCGCTCGTGCGTGCGGGATCGAAATAATCGAGCGCCTTGGTGATCCGCAGGTACGTGTTGGCGTCGTAGTAGTCGGCGAACTTGTCGCCCTGGTAGCGAAGGTACGACTCGATCTGGAATTCGGGCGCGAACGAATAGTTGAGCCCGTCGCGCAACTGGCGGCCGAACTTGGTTTCCATCTGCTCGCCGGACAGGTACGTGATGTGGCCGATCATCCGCGCGAGCGTCAGCCCGCGCCGCGGAATCGCCTGGTGCCGGTAGAAATCGCCGCCGAAGAATTCCGGGTCGCCCAAGATCGCCTGTCGCGCGACTTCGTTGAACGCGATGTTCTCGGCCGACAAATTCGGCGCGGCGGCAATGGCAAGCACGTTGTGCACACGCGCCGGATAGCGGATCGCCCACGCCAGCGCCTGCATGCCACCCAGGCTGCCGCCCATTACCGCCATCCATGCGCCGATACCGAGGCGGTCGGCAAGCTGCACTTGCGCGTCGACCCAGTCCTCGACGGTCACCAACGGGAAGTTCGCGCCCCAGGGTTCGCCCGTTGCCGGGTCGATGGACGCGGGTCCGGTGGAACCGAAACAGCTACCCAGGTTGTTGACGCCGACGACGAAGAAGCGGTCGGTATCCAGCGCCTTGCCGGGGCCGACCATGTTGTCCCACCAGCCGAGGTCGTCAGGATTTTCGGCGTAGTAGCCGGCCACGTGATGCGACGCATTGAGCGCGTGGCAGACCAGCACCGCATTGGAGTGATCGGCGTTCAACGTGCCATAGGTCTCGAAGGCAAGCGTATATGACGGGAGTGAGCGCCCACTCGACAACGCAAGCGGCTGATCGAATGTTGCAAATTGCGGCGCGACGGCGCCGACCGAGGAGGCGGGAGATCGGGGCGAACTTCCGCCGGTGGTGTCGGAAAACGAAGCCATGGGTGCGTCCGCAGCAAAACCGACCAGCCCTTTCGCGCGAGGTCGGGTTCGAACGAGGCTCACCCGACCGCTTTAGCGACATTTGTAACGCGCCTGCAAGCTGGCTCAAATCGGCGCGGAATGCTCATTTTATAGCGTTATATGCCAATGCGAAAGGCGGCGGCACCGCCGCAACGGCACAAACAGGCGGAACCATCTGCCGTGCAATCCTGTTGACGCCATACCGCGCAACCACTGATTTGCAGCGTCGTCGACTTGTCGCCGGCCCATGACACTGTCATAGTGACGGCTCATTTGCGGCCGGCAGCGGCGAAACCCAGGGAATGCGAACGTGAACAAAATTCTTGCGGCGGTGGCGATCCTGGCGTCGTTTGGTTGCGCCAGCGCGTCGGCGACTGATGACGTCGCAAACGGGCTCGCGTTGTACAACGGCACGGCGCCCATGTCGTACGCCTGCAGCTCATGCCACAACGTGCGTGACTCCACCACGGAAATGAACAAGCTCTTTCGCGGTGCTGCCGGCGATCCGGGACTCATCGACCTCGCGATCAACAGCAATCCGGACTCGACATTGCAAATGCGCCCGCTCTACGGCGTTGGAATGCCGTACGAACTTTCGCAAAGCGATGAGTCCGACCTCGCCGCGTACATCGACAGCGTCGTCAATCCCGGAGGCACCGGCGGCGGCCCGACGTTCTCCGCGAGTCCCGTTTCCGCGGACTTCGGCACCATCGCCGTTGCCACGCAGTCGAGCGCGGTGACGTTCACGATCAGGAACAGCGGGTCGGCCGGCAGCATCAATTCGGCGTCGAGCAGCAACAACGCCAAATTCCTGGTCAGCGGGGGCTCGTGCCTCAGCGCGCC
>DATCFA010000310.1:0-4125 GCA_036509805.1 Casimicrobiaceae bacterium | reverse complement strand
GCTGCCGCCGCCGCCGACGCGACGCACAGCGTGGCGAGCGCCGCGAGCACGCCGCGGAAGACATTGTTTGCACGGGACATTTGCGGACGCCTTATGCATGGGAAAACCCGTCAAGAATAGCGCAGAAGCACGGGCGCTGCGATGCGGGCGTGCGCGCTCACCTTGGCACTCTCCCGCACGAAGCTTCTTCTCCCGCGAGGTGCTCCTTCTCCCGCTTGCGGGAGAAGGTTGGGATGAGGGTGTGCATCGGCAGAAGCGTCACGCCAAGGGCAACGCGTGATATTGCGAAATGTAACGTCCATTGCGTGGGTCAACGTCGCCCAAATCATGTCCGTTGTAGGCAGTGAGCGAACGCCGCCGGCACCCCGCCGTGAACGTCCCGCTCGACAGTTCCGAAACACGATCGACCGAAGGAGACCAGACCATGATCCGTCGAATGCTTGCAGTTTCCGCTGTTGCCGCCACCGCGCTGGTGGGCACGCTTGCGGCGCCGTCGGCCGAGGCCGCGCACGTAGCCGTGTCGATCGCCTTGCCGGGCATCGGTATCGCCGTCGGCGCGCCGTACGCCTATGGCTACGGGTACGGGTACCGCGGCTATGGCTACGGTTATGTCGCGCCGCGGCCCGTCTACGCGCCGTCGCCCGTCTACTATCCGGCACCCGTCGCCTACTATTCAGCGCCGGTTGTCATCCGGCGTCCCGTCTACGCGCCCTACCGCGTCGCGTACCGGCCGTTCTATCCGGGACATGGCCGCTGGGACTACCACCACCGCTGAAGCGCACTGCATCACGCAAATACGACGGCCCGGACTTCGATCGAAGTCCGGGCCGTTGCATGTGCGCTTCACGTCGCGATCTAGCTTCCGGTGTAGCGAATCCGGTAGATCGCACCGGCGTGGTCGTCGGCGACCAGCAGCAAGCCGTCGGGCGCCATGAGCACGTCGGTGGGGCGTCCCCACTCGTCGTTGCCACGCAGCCAGCCGTCGGCAAAGGGCTTGTACCCCGTAACCTGTCCCGCGTTATCGAGCGTTACCAGCGACACGCGATAGCCCGATTTCTGCGAGCGATTCCACGAGCCGTGCTCGGCGATGAAGATCTGCCGGCGGTATTCGGCGGGAAACTGCGTGCCCGTATAGAACGCCATCCCCAGCGGCGCCACGTGCGCGCCCAGCGCGCGCGCCGGCGGCGTGAATTGGCTGCAGGGATGCCTGGCGCCGAACTCGGGGTCGGCGATCGTACCGGCGTGGCAATACGGAAAGCCGAAGTTCTCGCCGGCCTTGGTGATGCGATTGAGCTCGTCCGGCGGAGCGTCGTCGCCCAGGTTGTCGCGGCCGTTGTCGGTAAACCACATCGTGTGCGAGACGGGCTGCCAGTCGAAGCCGACGCTGTTGCGCACGCCGCGGGCCACCACCTCGCGCGCCGAGCCGTCGGCGTTCATCCGCATGATGAGACCGTGCTTCGCATCGGGCTCGCAGACGTTGCACGGCGCGCCGATGTTCACGTAGAGCTTGCCGTCGGGGCCGAACGCAATGAAGCGCCCGCCGTGGTGCGTCTCGGTGGGCAGGTTGTCGACGATGGCCGTGCCGCGCGGCGGGCTGTCGAGGTGCGACTCGATGTCAGCGTAGCGCAAGATGCGATCGACCGACGACGCATACAGCGCGCCGTTGTGGAACGCGACGCCGATGGGCAGGTGCAGGCCCTCGCCGATCCTGCGCAGCTTGGCGTTGGCGAGCGACATGTCCGCCGGCCCACCCGCCCAGGTTACCGCCCAGACGTTCGACCCTTCGCTGCCGACGAACAGCGTGCCCTTCGCACCCCACGCCATCGCGCGCGCGGATGGAACGCGCGCCACGACGTCGATGGAAAAGCCCGGCGGCAACCGAATTTCATTGACCGGCAGCGGCTGCTGGGCGAACGCGACCGGCGCGCAAACGAGCAGCAGGAATCGCAGCAGAATCATCAGCATCGGCGAATGCTGACGGATGCCGGAAGCGAGCGCAATAGGCGAATCGACCATCAACATGTCGGTGTTAAACTCGCCCTTTAGTCAGGGAGCAATGGGCGATGAACGCTCCGGCCACTTCCGAGCATCTGCGTCCGGCGGATGCCGCCATCACACGCGCCGAGAATCTGCACGCGTGGAAAATGATCCGCACGCTGGTGGGCTTCGACACCACCAGCCGCGAATCGAACCTGGCGCTGATCGACTGGGTGCGCGCCTATCTCGAGGACTTCGACGTCGAATCGACGCTGACGTTCGACGACGACCGCCGCAAGGCCAATCTCTTCGCGACACTTCCGGCGCGTGACGGCAATGTCGTCAGTAACGGCATCGTGCTGTCCGGCCATACCGATGTCGTGCCGGTGGACGGCCAGCCGTGGGACACGCCGCCGTTCGAGGCCACCGCCATCGGCGACAAGGTATATGGGCGCGGCGTCACCGACATGAAGAGCTTCTCGGCCACCGGGCTCGCGTTCGTCCCCGAATTCCTGCGCCGCGGCCTTGCGCGACCGCTGCATTTCGCGCTGTCGTACGACGAGGAGGTGGGCTGCATCGGCGTGCACCGGCTGATCGCCGACATCGGCAAGCGCGGGCTCAAGCCGGCCGGCTGCATCGTCGGCGAGCCCACCGGCATGCAGCTCGTCGTCGCGCACAAGGGCAAGATGAGCTGGCGCTGCCGCGTGCGCGGCCACGAAGCGCATTCGTCGCTGACGCCCAAGGGCGTCAACGCCGTGCAGATCGCCTGCGAAATCGTCGCGTATATCGCCCGGCGTGCGCGCGAATTCCGCGACCATGGCCACAAGGAACCGACCTACGACGTGCCGTTCACCACCGTGCACGTCGGCACGATCAAGGGCGGCACCGCGCTCAACATCGTGCCGCGCGACTGCCAGTTCGACTTCGAGATCCGCCATCTGCCATTCGACGACCCGCGCGCGTTCTTCCGCGACGTCGAGACCTTCGCGCAGACGTTCATCGCCGGCATGCATGCGGTGGCGCCCGGCACGTACGTCGCGTTCGATCACATGTCGACGCTGCCCTTCATGGACACCGACGACCGTTCGGAAATCGCCAAGATCGGCCACGGCTGCAACCACGGCAGCGGCGTGGGCCGCGTGTCGTACGGCACCGAGGCTGCGCTGTTCTACAACGCGAGCATCCCGACGGTGATCTGCGGCCCCGGCCACATCGACCAGGCGCACCAGCCCAACGAATGGTGCGAGGTGTCGCAGCTCGCCGAATGCGAAACGTTCATGCGCAGGCTTGCCGACCGCGTTTGCATCGGCGCATGAGCGCGGGCTGGCCCGACCTGCCGATCGAGGTCGCGTTTCCCGACATCGCCCGCTGGTCGACCGGCAACACCGGCACCGCGTACGTATGGCGCTACACAGCGCGGCATCCCGGCCCGCACGTCACCGTGCAGGCGCTGACGCACGGCAACGAAGTGTGCGGCGCCATCGCGCTCGACTGGCTGCTGCGCGAAGGATTGCGTCCGGCGCGCGGCACGCTGACGGCGATATTCGCCAACGTCGAAGCCTACGAGCGCTGGGACCCGGCCGAACCGTTCAAGTCGCGCTGCGTCGACGAGGACTTCAACCGCGTGTGGACCGACGAGGTGCTGAGCGGCCCGCGGCAAACCGCCGACCTGACGCGCGCACGTGCACTGCGCCCGTTCTACGACGCCTCCGACTATCTGCTCGACCTGCACTCGATGACCGACCCCTGCCCGCCATTGTCGCTCGCCGGCCGCCATCCGAAAGGGTTGGCGCTGGCGCACGCGGTGGGCACACCGCGCGACATCGTCATCGACGCCGGCCATGCCGCAGGCAGGCGGCTGCGCGACTATGCGTTCTTCGACGATCCGGACGACCCGCGCGCCGCGTTGCTGGTGGAATGCGGCCAGCATTGGGAAAAAGGCGCCGCCGCCGTGGCGAAACAATCGATGCTGCGCTTTCTCGCGCACTTCGGCACCGCCGACAGCACGTTCCTGGATTTGCATCTCGACGCGACGCCGCTGCCTCCGCAAAAGGCGATCCGCGTCACCGACGCCATCGCAATTCACAGCGACGACTTCGCGTTCGCGATGCCGGTGACCGGACTGATGTGCATCCCCCGCGCCGGCAC
>DATCFA010000309.1:0-3323 GCA_036509805.1 Casimicrobiaceae bacterium | reverse complement strand
CGGCAGACGCACGCGGTGTTCGTGCGTTCGCCGCATGCGCACGCGAAGATCCGCGGCGTCGACACGAGCGCGGCCAAGTCAGCGCCCGGCGTGCTCGCGGTGTTCACCGCCGCCGACTTGACCGGTGTCAACGGTTTGCCGTGCGGCTGGCTGATCACCGGCACCGATGGCAAGCCGATGAACGAGCCGCCGCATCCGGTGCTCGCGAAGGGCAAGGTCCGCTACGTCGGCGACGCGGTCGCCATCGTCATCGCCGAAACGCTGACGCAGGCGAAGGACGGCGCCGAAAAAGTCGACGTCGACTACGAAGTCCTGCCGGCGGTCGTCAACGTCGTCGACGCGTTGAAGCCGGGTGCGCCGCAACTGCACGACGAGGCGCCTGGCAACCGCTGCTACACGTGGGCGCTCGGCGACAAGGCGGCCGTCGACGCGGCGTTCGCGCGCGCGGCGCACGTGACGAAAATCGACATCGTCAACAATCGCCTGATCCCCAATGCCATCGAGCCGCGTGCCGCGAACGCGAGCTACAACGCAGCCGACGATGCATACACGCTGTACGTCACCAGCCAGAATCCGCACGTCGAGCGCCTGTTGATGACGGCGTTCGTGCTCGGGCTGCCGGAGCACAAGGTACGGGTGATCGCGCCCGACGTCGGTGGCGGCTTCGGCTCCAAGATCTACCTCTATCCCGAAGAAACAGCGATGGTGTGGGCGAGCAAGCGCGTGCGCCGGCCGATCAAGTGGGTGGCCGAGCGCAGCGAATCGTTTCTGTCCGATGCGCACGGGCGCGACCACGTCACGCATGCGGAGCTGGCGCTCGACAAGGACGGAAAGTTCCTGGCGCTACGCGTTGACACGATCGCCAACATGGGCGCCTACCTGTCGACATTCGCATCGTGCATCCCGACGATCCTCTACGCGACGCTGCTCGCCGGCCAGTACACGACCCCGGCGATCTTCTGCGAGGTGACCGCGGTATTCACCAACACGGCGCCGGTCGACGCGTACCGCGGCGCGGGGCGCCCGGAGGCGACGTACGTCGTCGAGCGCATCGTCCACCAGGCAGCGGTCGAGATGAACATCGCGCAGGATGACCTGCGCCGGCGCAATTTCATCCGCACGTTCCCGTACCAGACGCCGGTGGCATTGCAGTACGACATCGGCGGCTATGACGCATGCCTCGACGAGGCGATGAAGCTGGCCGACGTCAAGGGTTTCGCCGCGCGCAAGGCGCAGTCCGCCGGGCGCGGCAAGCTGCGCGGCCTCGGTTACGCGTCGTACATCGAGGCCTGCGGGCTCGCGCCGTCCAACATCGCCGGCGCGCTCGGTGCGCGTGCAGGATTGTTCGAGGCGGGCGAGGTGCGCGTGCACCCAACCGGCAGCGTGTCGGTATTCACCGGTTCGCACAGCCACGGTCAGGGTCACGAGACGACGTTCGCGCAGGTGGTCGCAGGCCGCCTCGGCATCCCGGTGGAAAATGTCGACATCGTGCACGGCGACACCGGACGCGTGCCGTTCGGCATGGGCACGTACGGCTCGCGCTCGCTGTCGGTGGGTGGCACGGCCATCGTCAAGGCGCTCGACAAGGTGATCGCCAAGGGCAGGAAGATCGCCGCGCACCTGCTCGAAGCCGCCGAGACGGACATCGAATTCGCCGACGGCAAGTTCACCGTTGCAGGCACGGACCGCAGCAAGGCGTTCGCGGAAATCGCGCTGGCGGCGTACGTGCCGCACAACTACCCGCTGGCAACACTCGAGCCCGGACTCGACGAGACGGCGTTTTACGACCCGACCAACTTCACGTTCCCGGCCGGCACACACATCTGCGAAGTGGAAATCGATCCCGATACGGGCGTCGTCAAGGTCGAGCGATTCTCGGCCTGCGACGACTTCGGCAATATCATCAATCCGATGATCGTCGAGGGCCAGGTGCACGGCGGCGTCGCGCAGGGCATCGGCCAGGCGCTGCTGGAGGCTTGCGTCTACGACCGCGACAGCGGCCAGTTGCTGACCGGCAGCATGATGGATTACGCGCTACCGCGCGCCGACGACCTGCCGTCGTTCCAGGTGGCGACCAAAGTCACGCCGTGCACGCACAATCCGCTCGGTGCCAAGGGCTGCGGCGAGGCGGGCGCGATCGGCGCGCCGGTGGCACTGATGAACGCCGTGCTCGACGCACTGGCCGCGAAGGGCATCACGCATTTCGACATGCCGGCTTCCCCCCATCGCGTGTGGTCGGCGTTGCAGGCAGCACAACAATCCTGACGGAGGCGGCATGTACGGATTCGAACTGCACCAGGCGAAAAGCGTGGCGGATGCGACGGCGCTGCTGGCGAGCACCGGCGGCAAGGCGCTGGCGGGCGGGCAGAGCCTCGTCGCGGCGATGAAGCTGCGCCTCGCGCGACCCGGCCACATCGTCGACCTGGCCGGTATCGCCGATCTCGCGGGCATCCGCAGCGAAGGCTCGACGCTGACCATCGGCGCGATGACGCGGCATGCGGATGTCGCATCGTCGGCGGCGGTCAAGTCGGTGATACCCGCGCTGGCCGCGCTCGCCGAAGGCATCGGCGACCGCCAGGTGCGCAACATGGGAACGATCGGCGGGTCGCTCGCCAACAACGATCCCGCGGCCGACTGGCCGGCGGCGGTCGTGGCGCTCGATGCGACGATCGTCACCAGCAAGCGCAGCATCGGCGCCGACGCCTTTTTCAAGGGCATGTACGAAACGGCGCTGGCCGCGGACGAATTGATCACCGCCGTGCGATTCCCCGTGCCGCAGAAAGCGGCGTACGCGAAATTCCCCAATCCGGCGTCGCGCTTCGCGCTCACCGGCGTGTTCGTCGCGAAGACCGCAAACGGTGTGCGTGTCGCGGTGACCGGCGCCGCCACCAGCGTGTTCCGCAGCAAGCCGCTGGAAGAAGCCCTCGGCCGCGCGTTCACCGCCGAGGCGGCGCGCGCGGTCAAGCTGCCGGCACAGGGACTCAACAACGATTTGCACGGTTCAGCGGAATACCGGGCGCACCTGATCGCGGTGATGGCGGCGCGCGCCGTGGCCGCGACCTGAAGCGAGACTTCGCCGCCGCGAATCGCGGCGCTCTCGCGTGGCGGCACGCATGCTACGCGAAAGGCGGCGCCGCCGCGATGCCCAGCGGCTTGCTATGCTTCGTCGGAACCTTTCGAAGCGTGCACACCGCAATGACCCCACCACCGATTCCCGCAAGCGTCGATGCCACGCTCGCGCTGCTCGAGGCGCAGGACTACGTGTCCGACCGCCGGCTCGCCACGGCGGTATTCCTCGCGTTGAAGCTCTCGCGGCCGCTGTT
>DATCFA010000308.1:0-2460 GCA_036509805.1 Casimicrobiaceae bacterium | reverse complement strand
CGACGCGGATGCCATCTACCACTACCTGCGGTCGATACCGGCGGTGCGCGCGAAGCGACGGCCGCACGAGCTTGAATTCCCCTACAGCCAGCGGCCGCTGCTTCGCGCGTGGCGCGCACTGTACTTCGACGCTGGTCCGCTGGCGCCGCAGCCGGGGGAATCGGCGCAATGGAATCGCGGTGCCTACCTGGTACAGGGGCTCGGGCATTGCGCGGGGTGCCACGCCGCACGCAATTTTCTGGGCGCAAGTATCGGTGAGCAGCAACTCCGCGGCGGCATGATCGCATCCGCGGACTGGTACGCGCCATCGCTGTCGTCGGATCGCGAGGCAGGTCTCGGCCAGTGGCAGGTGGACGACATCGTCGCCTTGCTGCGCGATGGCGTGTCGTCGCGCGGCGCGGTCTTCGGTCCGATGGCGCTGGTCGTCCACGACAGCCTGCAGTACCTGTCGGACGAAGACGCCGGCGCCATTGCCGTTTACCTGAAGTCGCTCTCGCATACCGACGACGCGCCGGCGGCGTCCGAACCCGCGGAAACCAGCGCGCAACTGCGTATGTCGTACGAGGCAGGCGCCAAGCTCTACGACACTCACTGCAAGGACTGCCACCAGGCCGATGGCCGGGGGCATGCGCCGGCATATCCGCCGCTGGCGGGCAATCCGTCCATTGCCGCGGTATCGCCGGTCAATCCGATCCGCATGCTGCTGTTCGGCGGATTTCCGCCGTCGACCAAGGGCAATCCGCGCCCATACGGCATGCCGCCTTTCGCGTACACGCTCGATGACCGCCAGGTGGCCGACCTCGTCACCTATATTCGCCACGCATGGGGCAACCAGGGCGGCGCGGTGACGCCGACCGAGGTTGCGCAATACCGCTCGGTGCCAGCCGATTGACACCCGCAAGGGCCTTGCCGTTCCGCGCGCCGCGGCGGCGTGTCATGATCATCCTTTCGACCCGCCATTACGCGCGGCAGACGATTGGAGGAGGGGCCAGTGTGCGGCATCGCGGGCTACATCAACCTGGACGGCCGGCCGCTCGCGCCCGATGCCGACGAACCGGTGCTCGCGGGGATGGGCGACGCGCTCCACCATCGCGGACCCGACGACACGCGGGTGCTGCTGTGGGAAAACGTCGGGTTCATCTTCAAGCGCCTGTCCATCGTCGATCTCGAAGGTGGCGCGCAGCCGCTGCACGCTGCCGACGGGCGCATCTCGGCGATGGTCAATGGCGAGATCTACAACCACCGCGCCATCCGCGCCGACCTTGCGCATCGCCATTCATTCGGTACGGCTTCGGACTGCGAAGTCATTCCCTACCTCTATCTAGAACGCGACCTCGATCTTCTGGCGCCGGTCAATGGCATGTTCGCGGTTGCGTTGCTCGACAGACAAAAGCGCCGGGTGCTGCTCGCGCGTGATCACACCGGAATCAAACCGCTTTTCTATTGCATAGCCGACAACGGGCGCGTGCTCGTGTTCGCGTCGGAGCTCAAGGGACTGTTCGCGCATCCGGCCGTTCCGCGCGTCTTTGACTGGCATTCGGCACTCGTGGATCCGCCGGCGCGCGACGCGCGCACTGTCGAATATACATCGGGATTCAAGGGAATCGAACGCGTTCCGGCGGCCACCGTCGTCGACATCGACCTGCATGCCGGCCGCGTGAAGTCCAGGCGCTACTGGACGTTGCCAGCACGCGACCCATCGCCGGCGCAGGCGAAGGCGAAGGCATCGGACTACGTCGACGGCTATCGCGCGCTGCTGGCGGACAGCGTGACGCTGCGTTTGATGTCCGACGTCGGCTACGGAGTTTTCCTGAGTGGCGGCGTCGACTCCTCGGTGGTGGCGGCGATCGCCGCGCGCGCCGGCCCGTTTCCGACCTTCAGCATTCGCAGCCAGAGCACGCAAGGCAGCGGCGACGCGCGCGGTGCGCGCGAGGTCGCCGACGTGCTGGGGCTGCCCAATCATCAGGTGTTGTTCGACGAAGCAACGCTTGCCGTCGATCCGGATCATTGGCGACGCGTGCTGTGGGCGTGCGAGCTCTATTCGTTGACGGCGGAGCAGCTCTTCAAGTTCAACCTGCATGCCTTTGCCAGGCGCCACTATCCGAATCTCAAAGTGATGCTGCTCGGCCAGGGTTCCGATGAGTTCAATGGCGGGTATATTTCAGCGGTGTTGCAACGCGAAGGTCCGTGGAACGCCGGCGACTGGAAGTCGATGGGCGAGCGTCTGCGCCACATGCACGCCGCACACGCAGCTGCGACGGCCGGCGTCAGTGAAGGTTATCTCGACCTGTTCGCCAGCGGCGCGCTGGCGCGTGACTTCGCCGTCGACGCGCACCGCGTGCCGGACGCCGATACCGTATGGGACCTGTATGTCGCGCATTTTCGCAAGAATCTGGATTACCACCTGTGGCACGAGGATCGCACCGCCGCGTGGCATTCGATCGAGAATCGCGTGCCATT
>DATCFA010000307.1:0-2997 GCA_036509805.1 Casimicrobiaceae bacterium | reverse complement strand
GGTTGATCTTCGCCGCGTCGAGGTCGAGCGTGCGGATCACCGCAAGGGACTGCGCCGCGAACGCTTCGTTGAGCTCGATCCAGTCGAGTTGCTGCTTGCCGATGCCGGCGCGCGCGAGCACTTTGGGGATGGCGGCGATGGGCCCGATGCCCATGACATCCGGCGGCACGCCGGCAATCGCGAATCCCATGAAGCGAGCGAGCGGCGCGAGCGCAAGCTCCTTCAGCACGCGCTCGGATACCAGAATCGTCGCGCCGGCGCCGTCGGAGGTCTGCGAGCTGTTGCCTGCCGTCACCGAGCCCTTGGCGGCGAACACTGGCCGCAGCTTCGCGAGTATCTCGAGCGACGTGTCGGCGCGCGGGCCTTCGTCGTCGGTGATCGCGCGGCGTGTTTCGCGGATGCTCCCCGTCGCGAGGTCGGGGTCGCGCGCGTCGACGGTGTACGCGCTGATCTCGTCGGCGAAGTCGCCACGCGCCTGCGCGGCGATCGCCTTCTGGTGCGATGCCAGCGCGAACGCGTCCTGGTCCTCGCGCGAGACTTTCCATTGCGTGGCGACGCGTTCGGCGGTCAGCCCCATTCCGTAGGCGATGCCGATCGTCTCGTCGCCGGCGAACACTTTTTCGTTGATCGCGAGCCGGCCGAGCATCGGAATCATCGACATGCTTTCCGTACCGCCTGCGATCATGATGTCGGCTTCACCGACACGGATGCGATCCGCCGCGATCGATACCGCGTTGAGCCCGGACGAGCAGAAGCGGTTGACCGTCATTCCGGCGACCGTGTCCGGCATCCCTGCCAGCAAGAGGCCGATGCGCGCGACGTTCATGCCCTGCTCGTATTCGGGCATTGCGCAGCCGATGACGACGTCGTCGACCCGTACCGGTGCAATGACGGGGACTTGCGCGAGCACGCTGCGCAGCACGTGCGCCAGCAGGTCATCGGGTCGCGTATGGCGGTAGACGCCGCGCGGCGCCTTGCCGACGGCGACGCGCGTTGCCGCCACGATGTACGCATCGGTGAGCTGTCGGGTCATCGTCAGTTGCGCAGCGGCTTGCCGGTGGAAAGGGTGTGCGCGATGCGCGCCTGCGTCTTCTCGTTGTGCAAAAGCGTCATGAATTCGCGTCGCTCGAGGTCGAGCAGCCAGCGCTCGTCGACTTCGCTGCCGGCATCGATCTCGCCGCCGCAGATCACGCGTGCGATTGCCATGCCGACGTCGAAATCGTACGCGGATACATACCCGCCGTCGCGCAGGTTGACCAGCAGCATCTCGAGCGTGCCGATGCCGGTCTGTCCGGTAACCGCAATCGCGGTGCGCGGGAGCGGCGGACGATAACCGGCTTCGGCGAGCGCATGCGCTTCGCCGACGGCGACATGCAGCAATTCGCCGGCGTGCATGACGACGACATCGGACGCGCGCAAATAGCCGAGCGCCTTCGCATCGAGCGCGCTTCTCGACACTTTCGCCGTCGCCAGGTTCTGGAAATACGTGCGTACGAACGGAAACGCATCCTGCTGGCCACCCACGTGTCCGCGCGCAACATCGGCGGCGGCGCGCAATGCGAGTTCCTTCGTGCCGCCACCGCCGGGCAGCAGCCCGACGCCGGCTTCGACGAGCCCGATGTAGCTTTCGAACGCCGCCACGGCGCGGTCGCAGTGCATCGTCAGTTCGCAGCCACCGCCGAGCGCCATGCCGCGTACCGCGGCCACCGTCGGCACGAGGCTGTAGCGAAGGCGCATCGACGCCTGCTGGAAGCGCGCGATCACGTCCTCGACGACGCTCCATTGCTTCGCCTCGACGGCAGGTGCGAGCGACTTCAGGTCGGCCCCGAGCGAAAACGGCTCACGCGTCTGCCACAGCACGAGTCCCGCGCATTGCGCCTCGGCGACATCGAGCGCGCGGTGCAGGCCGTCGAGCAGCTCGCTGCTGATGGTGTTCTGCTTGGTCTTGAACGACACAATGCCCACATCGGCGCCGAGATGCCACATGCGCAGCGCGTCCGTCTCGAAAATCGTCGTGCCCTGCGCGAAGCGCTCGGTGATCACCGCATCGGGGAAGCGCTGACGCGTGTAGACGGGCAGCGTCGAGCGCGCGACGAACGCCGCGCGTTGCGGCGACCACGAGCCCTGCGGCGTGTGCACGCCGTGCGCGGCGACGACAGGTGGCGAATCGACCCACGCCGGCAGCGGCACCGCCGCCAGCGCACGGCCGGCGGCGATGTCGTCGCGGATCCATTGCGCGACCTCGGCGAAGCCGGCCGCCTGCCACGTCTCGAACGGCCCCATCGTCCAGCCGAAGCCCCAGCGGAGAGCGAGATCGACGTCGCGCGCATTGTCGGCGATCGCGGCGAGATGGTAGGCCGCGTAGTGGAACACGTCGCGGAACACGGCCCACAACAACTGTGCCTGCGGATGCGCGCTCGCACGCAATTGCGCGAGCATTTCGCGCGGGTTCTTGTTTGCCAGCAGCGGGAGCACTTCCGGCGCGACCTGCGGCGCCGACGCGCGATAGTCGCTCGTTGCCGGATCGAGAACGAGTATGTCGCGTCCGACTTTGCGGTAGAAGCCGGCGCCGCTCTTCTGGCCCAGCGCGCTCTTGGCGACGAGGGCTGCGAGCACCGGTGGCTCGCTGAAATGCGCATGCCACGGATCGTCGGGCAGCGCGTCGCGCATTGTCGCGATCACGTGTGCGGTGATGTCGAGCCCGACGACGTCCACCGTGCGGTAGCTGGCGCTCTTCGGCCGGCCGATCGCAGGACCGGTCAGCGCATCGACGACGTCGAAGCCCAGGTTGAGGCGCGCCGTATGGATCATCGTCGCCAGGATCGAGAACACGCCGATGCGATTGCCGATGAAATCCGGCGTGTCGCGCGCGCGGATCACACCCTTGCCGAGCGTCGTGGTGAGGAACGCCTCGAGCGCGTCGAGCAGCGCAGGATCGGTTGAGGGGGCAGGGACCAGCTCGACCAGGTGCATGTAGCGCGGCGGATTAAAGAAGTG
>DATCFA010000306.1:0-2426 GCA_036509805.1 Casimicrobiaceae bacterium | reverse complement strand
CTACTCGCATGGGGTCGCGTGGCTGATCCGCCGCGGCGTCATCGGGCTTACGCTGTTCGCGCTGATGGTCGTCGGCACCGTGCTGATGTGGCGCATCACGCCGGGCAGCCTCGTTCCGGACGAGGACCAGGGCTTCTACATCTCCGCGGTGATCCTGCCCGATGGCGCCACGCTCGAGCGCACGCAGAAGGTCGTCGAGCAGGTCGAGGCGGCCGTGCGCAGCAATCCCAACAACCAGGACGTTGTCGCGTTCACCGGCTTCGACTTCATCGGCGGCAGCTTCCGCAACAACGCCGCGACGCTGTTCGTCACGCAGAAGCACTGGGACCTGCGCACCGTCACCGCGCAGCAGCTCGTCGGCGAGCTGTACGCGAAGACGGCCGGCATCAAGGACGCGCTGGTGCTGGCGTTCAACCCGCCGCCGATCTTCGGCCTCGGCACCACCGGCGGCTACGAGTTCTACATCCAGAACCACGGCGACGGCGGCTCGAAGAAATTGTCCGAGGTCAAGGATGCGTTCCTCGCGCGCGCCAACAGCGACCCCCAGCTCGGCGGCGCGCAGACGCTGTGGCACGCGGCGGTGCCGCAGCTCTTCGTCGACGTCGACCGCGAAAAGGCGAAGAAGGCCGGCGTGCCGATCAGCGACATCTTCAACACGCTGTCGGCGACGATGGGCAGCTACTACGTCAACGACTTCAACAAGTACGGCCGCACCTGGCAGGTGCTGCTGTCGGCCGAGCCCGAATACCGCAAGCGGCCCGACGACATCGGCGGCATGTACGTGCGCTCGACGTCCGGCGACATGGTGCCGCTGTCCGCACTCGTGCGTGTCAAGTACACGTCCGGTCCGGACTCGCTCGACCGCTTCAACAACCTGCCGGCGGTGAAGATCATCGGGCAGGCGGCGCCTGGCTACAGCTCGGGACAGGCGATCGCGCGTGTCGAGCAGATCGCGCGCGAAACGCTGCCGGCCGATTTCAGCTTCGACTGGGGCGGCTCCTCGTACCAGGAAAAGAAATCGGGTGGCACGTCGACGTTCGCGCTGGGGCTTGCGGTGATCATGGTGTTCCTGATCCTCGCCGCGCAATATGAACGCTGGTCGCTGCCGCTCGCCGTGCTGCTCGCACTGCCGTTCGGCACGTTCGGCGCGCTGGTCGCCGTGTGGGCGCGCGGGCTCACCAGCGACGTGTATTTCCAGATCGGGCTGGTGACGCTGCTGGGGCTTGCCGCCAAGAACGCGATCCTGATCGTCGAGTTCGCGCTGTTGAAGCACGAAGAGGGCTTGTCGGCGGCAGCGGCAGCGATCGAAGGCGCGCGCTTGCGCTTCCGCCCGATCCTGATGACATCGCTGGCATTCATCTTCGGCGTGCTGCCGCTGGCGATCTCGTCCGGCGCCGGCGCGGGGGCCCGCCATTCGGTGGGCACCGGCGTGATGGGCGGCATGCTCGCGGCGACGTTCCTCGCGATCTTCTTCGTGCCGCTGTTCTTCAAGGTGATCTTCGACCGCCATGTCACCGAGAAACGCAGCTCACAGGCGTTGTTCGACGAAGTAACGCACGCGTATCGTGCGTCGCACGCCGTCCCGCAGACGCCCGGCCATCCGCCGAATCGTGTCGAGGAATGATGCAATGAGACGAAACCCCTTTGCGATCGCCGCGCTGGCGCTTTGCGCAGGCGTACTCACCGGCTGCGCGAGCACACCCATCGGACCGCCGCAGCTCGACGTGCCGGCGGTCTCGCCGCAAACGTCGAATTCGCTCGCCACCGACCACTGGTGGACGGCGTTCAACGATCCCGCGCTCGACAAACTGGTCGACGAGGCGCTTGCTCACAACTTGGACCTTGCCGCGGCGATCACGCGCGTCGATTACGCGCGCTCGCAGGTGCTGTTCGCGCAATCGGACCTCTATCCGTCGGTCGACCTGGTCGGCAACGCGTCGCGCGACCGCTCGACGCAGTCCGCCACGAACCCGCTGCCGCCCGGTTATTCACCGATCACCCAGGACTTCCGGCTGGGCGTGCAGGCGTCGTACGAGCTCGACCTGTGGGGCAAGTACCGGACGGCCACGCTCGCTGCACGCAAGGACCTGCTGGCATCGGAATATGCGCGCGAGACCGTGCGCACCGTGGTCGCCGCGCAAACGGCGCAGACGTATTTCAACCTCGTGGCGGCCGATGCGCAGCTCGTTCTGCTCGAGGACACGCTCAAGTCGCGCGAGGAGTCGCTGTCGCTGCAACGCGACCAGTTGCAGGCCGGCGTCATCGGCGAATTCGAGTTCCGCACGGCGGAAGCCGAGCGCGCGTCCGTCGCCGGCGATGTCGCTGTCGCCAGGCGCGCGGTATCCGAGGACGAATCCGCGCTGGCCGTGCTCGCGGGCCGCTCGCCGCGCGCCGTGTTCGACCCGCAGATCGAACGCGACCGGCAG
>DATCFA010000305.1:0-3968 GCA_036509805.1 Casimicrobiaceae bacterium | reverse complement strand
CGCTCAAGTTCGACGAGCGCCTCGTCGCCGATTTTCTCGCGTTGCTGCCGCATGACACCGTCGCCGCGGAGTCGCTCGCGCATCGACCATTGGCGTGAAGGTGCGGAGGTGATCGACGAGCCACGCATCGGGCCCCGGGCCACCGGCGCGCGCAGCGGTCGCGACGTGTTCTGCTATTTCGACAATACCGAAAAGGTCCACGCGCCGCACAATGCACATCGACTGCTTGCACTGCTCGGACTGGCGGGCGCAAGACCCGGCTGACGATACGCGAGCCGCACCGGCAAAGCGCGCGGCGCCTGCGAGGGCTGAACTACTCCTCGGCGGTCAGCCTCACCCGGTAGCCGCCCGACTTGTCGTCACGCTCGAGCAGCAAAAGCCCCGCCTCACCGGCGTCCTCGAGCAGATCGTTGAACGAGCGATAGCCGTAAAAAGACTCGTTGAACCCGGGCTTGCGGCGCTTGAGCGCCTGCTTGACCATCGAGCCCCAGATCTTGTCGTCCTCGCCACGCTCGGCGACCAGCGCCTCGACGGTTTCCATCATCTGGTCGATCGCATCCTGGCGGCGCTCGTCGTCTCCGTGAACGTCGTTCTTGCGCGGCGCGGCGGCGCCCGCGCTCGGCTTGGGTGATTTCTTGACCGCCGGCTTGCGCTTTTCGCGCACCAGGTCGTCGTAGTAAATGAATTCGTCGCAGCACGCGATCAGCAAGTCGGATGTCGAGTTCTTGACGCCGACGCCGATGACGCGTTTGTTGTTCTCGCGCAGCTTCGACACCAGCGGCGAAAAATCCGAGTCGCCGCTGATGATGACGAACGTGTCGACGTGCGCCTTCGTGTAGCAGAGGTCCAGCGCGTCGACGACCATGCGGATGTCCGCCGAGTTCTTGCCCGACTGGCGCACGTGCGGAATCTCGATCAGCTCGAAATTGGCCTCGTGCATCGGCGCCTTGAACGTCTTGTAGCGTTCCCAGTCGCAGTACGCCTTCTTGACGACGATGCTGCCTTTCAGCAGCAGCCGCTCGAGTATCTTGCCGATGTCGAATTTGTCGTACTTCGCGTCGCGCACGCCGAGCGCGACATTTTCGAAGTCACAGAACAGCGCGAGGCTCGCGTCGTCGGTCTGCACAGGCTGCATGACGTCCGCCGTTGAAAAGGGAGACTCCACAATAGCAGAGTGCGGCTTGCGCTTTGGCGTGCGCTACACTTCACGTTTTGCCCTTCGGAGCGCCGCATGTCCACCGTCTTCGGCCATCCCCTGACACGTTTCGCCGGTGCCGTCGCGCTCGCGCTGGCATTCGCCGCCGGCGCCTGTGCACAATCGCCCGCACCGGCGAACAAGGTCGTGCTGCAGGTCAGCGACAACGATCCGGGCAAGTGGAACCTCGCGCTCAACAACGCGAAGAACATCCAGTCCGACCTGGGCGCTGCAAACGTCGCGGTGGAAATCGTCGCGTACGGGCCCGGCATCAACATGCTGAAGATGGACTCGGCCGTCGGCGGCCGGGTCGACGAGGCACTGTCCGCCGGCGTCAAGGTCGTCGCCTGCGAGAACACCATGCATAACGCCAAGCTCACGAAGGGCGACATGCTGAACAAGATCGGCTATGTGCCGGCAGGCGTCGTCGAGCTGATGCAGAAGCAGCAGCAGGGTTGGGCCTACCTGCGTCCGTGAACGGTAACAAGCGCAAGGAAGCCATCGATGGGACTGCTGGACGGACTTCTCAACACGGTTGTCGGACAGATCGGTGGCGGCGGCATGCTGGGTGGCGCAATGCCGGGCGCCGGCTCGCAAACAGCCAATCCGGTGCTGCAGATGGTGCTGCAGGTGATTCAGCAAAACGGCGGCGTCGGCGGCCTCGTGCAGCAGTTCGAGCAGGCGGGACACGGCGGCACCGCGCAATCATGGCTGACGCCCGGCGCGCAGAACATTCCCATCAACGGCAACGTGCTGCAGCAGGTGTTGGGCCAGGGCGCGCTCGGCGAAATCGCGCAGAAATTCGGCATGTCGCCGCAGAGCGCCGCTGACAGCGTCGCGCAGGCATTGCCCGGCGTGGTCGACCACCTGACACCCGCCGGCAGTGTGCCCGCCGACCACGGCGACCAGGTGTCGCAGGTGCTCGCGCAATTGCAGGCGATGAAAGCCGGCCGCTGATGATCCGTCACGACGGGCGTGTAATCCACGCCCGCCCGCATTGGAAACGCTGACTTTCGCCACCGCGCTGATCCTCGGCGTCGTCGAAGGCCTGACGGAATTCCTGCCGATATCGAGCACCGGGCATTTGATCGTCGCCGGGTCGCTGCTCGGCTATACGGGCGAGCAGGCGAAGCTCTTCGAGATCGTCATCCAGGCCGGTGCGATCCTCGCCGTGTGCTGGGAGTACCGGCAGCGGCTCGCAGGCGTCGCACGCAACGTGCTGCGCGAGCCGCGCGCGACGCGCTTCGTCGTGAACCTCGTGATCGCGTTCATCCCCGCCGCCGTGCTGGGGCTCGCGTTCGACCGCATGATCAAGGCGCATCTGTTCGCCCCGGTTCCGGTCGCGTGCGCGTTCATCGTCGGCGCGCTGGTGATTCTTTGGGCGGAGCGACGCCAGCGCACGCGCGCCGCGCCACCACGCATCGACGACGTCGACGCGATGCAATGGCACGATGCGCTGATGGTCGGTGTCGCGCAGGCGTTCGCACTGATACCCGGAACGTCGCGCTCAGGGGCCACGATCATCGGCGGCATGCTGTTCGGCCTTTCGCGCCGCGCGGCAACCGAATTTTCGTTCTTCCTCGCCATCCCGACGCTGTTCGCGGCGACGCTCTATTCGCTGTGGAAGGACCGCGCGCTGGTCGGCGACGCGTCGCTGCCGATGTTCGGCGTAGGCTTCATCGCCGCGTTCATCGCCGCGTTCGCCTGCGTGCGCTGGCTGATCCGCTACATCAGCCGGCACGACTTCCGACCGTTCGCGTGGTACCGGATCGCATTCGGATTGCTGATCATCGCGACGGCGGGGAGCGGACTGGTCCAGTGGCCGTGACGCGCTGGACGCGATGGTCGGGCGCACTGTTCGCCGTCGTCGGAGTGCTGGGATTCTCGTTCAAGGCGATCCTCGTCAAGCTAGGCTACGCGTGGGACCCGTCGCTGGACGCAGTGACGCTGCTCGCGCTGCGGATGATCTACTCGGCGCCTTTTTTTGTCGTGATGGCCTGGTGGGCGGGGCGCGGTGCCGCGCCGATCGGCGCGCACGACTGGCGGATGCTCACGCTGCTCGGCTTCATCGGCTACTACCTGTCGAGCCTGCTGGATTTCATGGGCCTCCACTACATCACCGCAGCGCTCGAGCGGCTGACGCTGTTCCTGTATCCGACGCTCGTCGTGCTGCTGTCAGCGTGGTGGCTCGGCAAGCCGATCACGCGCCGCGCGTTGTTCGCGCTGCTGCTCTCGTACGCGGGAATCATGCTTGCGTTCGCGCACGATCTGCATTTCGGCGGCGACACCGCTGCCGTCACGACGGGCGGCCTGCTGGTGTTCGGCGGCGCGGCGCTGTACGCGATCTATCTGGTCGCTGCGGGGCCGGTGATCGAACGCCTGGGCTCGACGCGCTTCATCGCGTGGGCGATGCTCGCGTCCGCGGTGTTCGTCATTGCACAGTTCGCGCTGACACGGCCGGCCTCGGCGCTCGCCGTGCCCATGTCGATCCATTGGCTGTCGCTGACGATGGCGATATTCTCGACGGTGTTGCCGACGTGGCTGATCGCCGAGGCCATACGCCGGATCGGCGCCAACCAGGCATCGCTGGTCGGCTCGCTCGGCCCGGTATTCACGATCGCACTGGGCGCCATCATTCTCGACGAACCGACCAATGCACTGCAGCTCGTCGGTGCGGCACTCGTGCTCGGCGGCGTGATGCTGGTGTCGGCGCGCCCGCGCGCGGCGCCGGCGAGGAAGGGCCACGCACGGCGGGAATATAATTGAACGCTCG
>DATCFA010000304.1:0-2323 GCA_036509805.1 Casimicrobiaceae bacterium | reverse complement strand
TTCCACCGGCTGCGCGGACGCTAGCGTCAATCACGGCGACGGGCCGTCGCTCGCCTATTCGGCAGCTCGCTGCTGCCGCTCGGGATGTTCAACGCCATCAGCAACTTCTCGATCGCGATCGTCAAGGCGGGACTGGTGCTGGTGTTCTTCATGCACCTGCTGCGTGGCAATGCCGCGGTGCGGCTCGCCGCGGCGGGCGGCGTGCTGTGGCTCTGCTTCCTGGTGACGTTGTCGCTCGTCGACTTCCTCGCACGCGGATATTGACGTTGGCAGGGGCTCAACTCTGCAATGGGTCGAAGACGATCGCCGGATCCGCCGGCAGCCAACGCATGCGGCGGCACGCCACTGCTACTTGCGGCAAGTCAAAGACGCTATCGCCGCCGCACGCGTAGCATCGGCGTTGTGGCCATGAATGGTCCGTTGCGCGTCGCGTCGCCGTGGAGCGCAGATGCGCAACGAATGCGAATTCGCGGGCTGCCAACGTCGCGCCCCCGGCATGTGGCGGGCGCATCTGGAGATCGCGACATGCCATCCAATCTGGCTACCATCGACCGTCGCAACTTCCTGCGGCTCACCGGAATCGCCGGTGCCGCGGGCTTGATGAGAATTCCGGGTGCGATACCGCTCGCCAGCGCTGCCGACGCACCGGGTGCGGGCAGCGTCATCACCGGCAAGAGCGCGCAGATGATCGTCCACAACGCCAAGATCGGCGTGATGGAGACGCCGCTCGATCTCTTGCGCGCACACCAGTTCACGCCCAAGGAAATCCTCTACAACCGCACGCATTTTCCGGTCGACGGCGCCGGAAGCTGGGTGGCGACGACCGCACCCGCGGCGGCCGACGTCGCGCGCGATTGGACGATCCTCGTTTCCGGGCTCGTGCAGCGCCCGAAGACGCTGCGTGTCAGCGACCTCGCGACGATGCCGCAGGTCAAGCGCACATCGGTGATGCAATGTGCGGGCAATGGCCGCTCATACTACTGGGCCAAGGCGAAGACGCCGGGCTCCGGCTGGAAGCACGGCGGCATGGGCAACCTCGTGTGGGAAGGCGTACCGCTGATGCCGCTCCTCGACAGCCTCGAGCTGAGTCCCGATGCGAGCGTGCGCTTCCTCACCGCCAACGGCAAGGACGTGCCGCCGGTGCCGGGCGGCGCCGACCTGATAAAGAGCGTGCCACTCGCCGCACCACAACTCGCCGACGCGATCCTCGCGTTGCGAATGAACGGCGAGCCGATTCCGACGATTCACGGTGGACCCGTGCGTCTGATCATCCCCGGCTTCTATGGCAACATGAACGTCAAGTGGCTGACCGACCTGCTGTTCATGGACCAGGAGACGCCCAGCGCGCTGATGCAAAAGACCTACCGGATGCCGCACCAGCAGGTCGAGCCCGGCAAGTTCACCACGCAGGACCTGACGCAGCAGAACAGCTCGCCCACCTATGGCTTCGCCATCATGAGCGTGGTGTTCGCGCCGCTCGCGGGCGAGACGGTACCGCATGGCAACGTCGATCTCGAGGGCGTCGCATGGAACGACGGGGTCGTGCCGCTGACCGAAGTGCGCGTGTCGCTCGACCGCGGCAATTCGTGGCAGTCGGCCGAAATCGACGCATCGGACGGCGCGTACGCCTGGCAGCACTGGCAAAAGCGCGTGCAGCTTACCGCCGGCGCGCACGAAGTGTGGGTGCGCGCCATCGATGCATGGGGCCGCACGCAGCCGCTCGACGGATTGTCGACATGGAATCCCGGCGGCTGGGATTGGCATGGTGTCGATCGCGTTGCGTTCGCGGTGACCTGAAAAGCTGCATCGTGCGCGGATCGCCGGCGATCCCACAGGCGCGTCGGTGATGACACGCTGGTGGATGGGTCGCGGGCGCGAGTCACTGCTGGCGCTTTGCGCCGCCCTGCTGGCGGCCACCGCGACCGCAGCCGAAATCGAACTGCCGCAAGGTCCCGGCGTCAACCTGGTCTACGCGCAATGTCGCACCTGCCACGACCTGCAATACGTGCGCGATGCGAAGGGATTGCTGCCGGCGCAATGGCGAGCGGTCCTTGCGAGCATGCGCGACTATGGCTACAAGCCGAATGCCGGCACCGAAGCCCAGCTACTCGCCTACCTGACCACGTACCTGGGGTCGAGTCCACCACCTGCAACGGCCGCATCGGTGAATGGAGCCAGCGAAGTGGGCGCGGCGGAAGCGGGCGGCGTGGCGTCGCCGGCCGGCGACGCGGCTTCCGATGGCCGCGCGGTGTTCGCGCAGAACTGTGCGAGCTGCCATGGCGCCGAAGGCCGCGGCCAGCCGGGGTACTTCCCGCCGCTTGCC
>DATCFA010000303.1:0-6672 GCA_036509805.1 Casimicrobiaceae bacterium | reverse complement strand
TACCGTCGGCGAGCGCGTCGCGGTACTCCTGGATCTGCGCTGCGGTGTCGCTGGCCCGCGCGTGCCGCACGCCCGGCAGCAACACCAGCACCGCGGCCGCAATCGCCAGAGTCGAAATCCTTGCCATGGTCATTCCCCCTGCCGCGCGTTCACGCGACCGTCGCTTCGTCGGTGCGCTTCTCGCCGCGGTTGTCGACCCATGTGATGACGACCTTGTCGCCCTTGTTGCCGCCCTTGAAGCGGAACGACAGGAACGGATTCTTGGAAACGGCCGTGCCCCACTGCGCCGTCAGCACCGTTCTGCCCGCACAGGTGACGTCGACGCTCTGGATGAACCAGGCGGGGATCACCTTTCCCTGCGCGTCCTTGCGCTGGCCGGTTTCCATCTCGTGGCTCATCAGAACCTTGACTTCCGTCGCGTCGCCCAGCAGGTTGGCGCGAATCTTCATCGGATCTGGCATGGCTGTACCTTGTCGCTAATCAATGATCGTGAAGGCCGTCGCCGCAGCGCGCGCTGACGGGTGCCGCTGCACGCGTGTCAGCCGCCACAGCCGCCGAGCGTCACCTTGATTTCCTTGGACGCCACGTAGTATTTGCCGTCGGCCCTGACCAGTGCGTAGACGTTCGACGTCTGCGCCATCTTGACGCGCGTGGTGATCGACGGATCGGTGCCAGCCGGAATGTCGAACACGGCCGCCAGCATGTTGGGATTCTTTTCCACCAGGATCGCGATCGACTCGGTCTTGGGCACCGCACTGACCACGGTCACCGGCACCACGGCACCGTTCTCGGCGATGTCGGGCGTGGCGACGAATGTCACGTCCTTGCTCGCCACCGGCGTCGAGCCGTGCAGCGCCCTGACGGTGTCGTCCATCGAGTGCGCATCGAACGCCGCGGCATTCCACGCGGCAGCGCGCGCCGGCGAGGACTCGAGCCAGCCGGCGGCCGCGACCAGCGTCAGCAACGACAGCGAGGCGCCGTGCGCGAGAACCTTGCGGCGCGTCGGATCGATGACATCCATGGCGGGTTCCTTCGTGAAAAGTGCTTTCATTCTAGCAGTCCCGACGACGGCGCGTCTCTCGTCCGGTCGCGCGCCGGCGCATCATTTGGCGCCGCCGAGTATCCACTGCAGCACCGCTTGCGCTTCGGCAACCGACACCGCTTGCGGCGGCATCGGCACGCTGCCCCACGCGCCGCTGCCGCCTGCACGCAGCTTGGCGACAAGGCGCGCCGGCGCGTCCGCGTCGCCGCGGTAGCGCGACGCGACTTCGCGGAACGACGGGCCGACGATACGCGCGTCGACGGCATGACAGGCGATGCACCCGGCGCGCCGCGCCAGCGCCATGCCGTCGGCGCCGGCGTCGGTCACGGCGACGTGCGTGAACGAACGCATCTGTGATGCGATGTCGCCATGCGTGCCGAGCGCATACGCCGGCAGCTCCGATGTCACCACGGCTGCCGCCGCGCAAGCGTGCATGCATTCGACGTTGTGCGTGTCGGGCGCGCCGTCGCGGCGCATCATCCCGTGCGCGGTCGTGAAGCCGTCGCGGTTTGGCATCTTCAGCGCGGTCAGTGACGCGGCGTCGAGCGTCACGTGGTCGCCGACGATGTCGTTGAGATTCAGCACATAGGCGGTCAGCGCATACACCTCGTCCGCCGTCAGTGACTGCGGCGCCGTCAGCGGCATCGCGCGGCGGATATAGTCGAACAGCGTCGTCGCGTAGTTGAGCTTGCTGCCGGTGGTGCGCACCGGCTCCGTACCCGCCAGCGATCCGACGCCGCCGGCGATCTGCAGATAACTGTTCGACTCGCCGAACGTGCCGTGGCATGCCGTGCATTTGACGTCGTAGATCGCCTGCCCCTCGCGGACGCTGCCGTGGCCGGCAGGCAATCCGCGCCCGTCGGGCCGCACGTCGATGTCCCATCCCGCAATCTGCGCGGCGGTCGCGGGCTGGCCGAAACCGTACGCCGCGGCACCTGCCGATACAGGTGCTGCGAGCGCGAGCGTCGCCGCGAGCAAAAGGCTAGCCGACCTGGACATTGCTCACGGCGCCCGACGCTTCGACGCGCCACGTCTGGATCGCGTTGTTGTGATAGATCGAGCGCGTGCCGCGCACCGCGCGCAGCTGGCGGATCGCCGGCTGTACGAAGCCCGTGTCGTCGACGACGCGCGACTGCAGCAGCGCGGGACCTCCGTCCCATTGCCAGTCGATGCGAAAGCGCGTCAGTGCCTTGTCGAGCACCGGCGATTGCAGCGTTGCGCGCCGCCAGTTGCGCCCGCCGTCGGTCGACACGTCGACGGCGCGCACCTTGCCGCGTCCCGACCACGCAAGCCCGGTGATCGCGTGGTAGCCGCGCCCGACCAGCGTCATGCCGCCGGAAGGCGACGTGATGACGCTCTTCGCCTCCTGGATCCACGTGTACTGGCGATGCACGCCGCCGGGCATCATGTCGACGTAGTGCAGCGACTCCTCGCGCGTGTTGAACGGCGTGTCGCCGATCTTGAGCCGCCGCAGCCACTTGACGCTCGACACGCCCTGCACACCGGGCACGACGAGTCGCAGCGGATAGCCCTGCTCGGGGCGCAACATCTCGCCGTTCTGGCCATAGCAGACCAGCACGTCGTCCAGCACGAATTCGATCGGAATCGTGCGCGTCAGCGCGGCACCGTCGGCGCCCTCGGCGAGGATGAACTTGCCGCGCAGCTTGTCATAGCCGACCTCGTCGAGCAGCGTCGCAAGCGGCACGCCCGTCCATTCGCTGCAGCCGAGCATGCCGTGCGTGTACTGCACGGTGGGCACGGCGACGTTGCCCCACTCCATGCCGCTGTTCGCGCCGCATTCGATGAAGTGGATACGCGACACCGACGGATAGCGCATCACGTCGTCCATCGTGAAGATCCGCGGCGCGCGGCACAGGCCGTGGATCATCAGGCGGTGCTCGCCCGGATGCACGTCGGGAATGCCTGCGTGGTGCCGCTCGAAATGCAGGCCCGACGGCGTGATGATGCCGAACAGGTTCTGCAGCGGCGTGAACGCCACCGACGAATAGGGCGTGCGTGTGAGGCCGGGGCTTTCGCGGCGCACGATGTTGGCTTCGTAGGTCGACGGAACGCCATAAGGCGACGACAGGATCGGCGCACCGAGTGTGCGATTCCATTGCGGAACGTTCGGCGGAAGGTTGGCGCCGGCATCGACGACGGGCGACGCCGGACCGTCGAGCGCCGCGCCGTGCGCGACGCGGGCACCGGGGGCCAGCGCGGCGCTGCCCAGCAGCGCAGCGCGCTTGAGGAAGCCGCGGCGCGACGCGTCCGCGTCGATCGCGGAAACCGGCGCAGGGACGCTCCGCGCAAAGTGCTTTTGGGCCATCGCGTCAGTGTTCGCCGGCGAAGTCGAGCAGCCCGCGCTTCAGCGACTCGCGATCGTCGATGCGCCCGGCGATCTGCACGCAGACGTTGCGGCAGATTTCGACGAATTCGGGATCGTCGACACGATAGTAGACGGCGCTGCCCTCGCGGCGACGCGTGACCACGCCCGCCTGGTGCATCAGTGCGAGGTGCCGCGAAACGTTGGTCTGCGTGGCGCCCGTGACGGCGACGATGTCGGACACCGAGCGCTCGTCACGGCAGATCGCGTGCAGGATCTTGAGGCGCGTGGGCTCGGAGAGCAGTGAGAAGTAACGCGCGACGACGACGAAAACCTGGTCGAGTTCGCCGTCAGCGACCGCTTCGGCGGCTGCGCCCGGACGCGCGGAGCGTTTGCGCTTGCCTTTCACGCATATGAGCGTATGCGCATATGCGAATCAAGTCAAGAGCGCGCGTGCCGCCGTTGCCGGCTGCGCTCGGCGGCTTTGTGCTCAGTGCAGCGTCGCGCTGGAAAGGAAGCGCAAAAGACGGCCGCTCGCGAGGCGATACACGCCGTCGCCCATCGGCTGCGCGCCCTCGAAGTCGGCCGAGATGAATGTGAAATCGGTGTCACCGCTGGTGGCCTCGAGCACCACGTCGTCGGGCCCGGTGAATTCGTCCGGCACCCGCAGGTATTCGGTTTCGCAGACGACGCCGTCGATCAGGACGAAGTCGCTGTCGTGCATCGTGTGGACGAGCGTCATGTGCGTTGGCCCTTCGTGGAACGGGACTTCGAGAGTCCCCACGCAGCCAACATGCGGCCGCAGGCGCCGCGATTCAACTCGCCGACGCCGCCACGCGGTGTCAGCCGGCGCTGACCAGCGAGCGGATGAAGTTGGGCAGCGCAAGTGCCGCGCGGTGCATGTCGCCGTTGTAGTACTGCAGTTCGGTGAGGCCGCGACGCACGATCCGGCGGTCGACTTCCATCGACGTCATGTGCCGCGGGTCGAGCGTCGCCGAGCACATCGCCATCATCCACAGGCCGCCGTAGAGCGGGATCGACGCGAGGTAAGGGGTGACCACGGGAAACGTCGCGCGCAGGTCGACCAGCGCATCGCGGATACGCCCCGGATGCGCGATCGGACTCGCGATGTGCAGCGTCATCGCGCCCACCGGCGACAGCCTCGCTGCGCACGCCGCATAGAAATCCTGCGTGTACAGCGGCGTCGACGGGCCGCCCGGATCGGTCAGGTCGAGCACGATCAGGTCGAACGCTTCCACGCTGTTGCGCACGTACGCCAGGCCGTCTTCGATGCGCAAGGTCACGCGCGGATCGTCGAGGCTGCCCTTGTGCACGCTGGCGAGGTACTTGCGCGCGATGTCGACGACAGCGAGGTCGATCTCGACCAACGTCACCGACTGCATCGACGTGTACTTGAGAAGTTCTTCGGCCGACCCGCCGTCGCCGCCGCCGATGATCAGCGCGCGCGCGGGCTGCGGGTGCGTGATCGCCGCCGGGTGCACCAGGCATTCGTGGTAGAAGAATTCGTCCTTTTCGGACGTCATGAAATGGCCGTCGAGGCGGAACAGCTTGCCGAACGACACGCTGTCGTGCACTTCCACCATCTGCCATGGCGAGCGGAACTTCTCAAAGGCGCGCGACGAACGGATGAAATAGCCCCAGTCGTCGGTCAGGTACTCGATCATCGCCCCGGCGGCAATATCGCCGGGGGTGCGTTCAGCCATTGGCGTCCCCGCGATGAATCGCCTGGAAGCGCGTGCGCTCGGGCTCGAGCACCTTCTCGAGCGCATGGAACAGCGTATCGGCCTTGGCCGAATTGTCGGTCGTGTAGTTGCACACGAACACGTCGATCGTCACCGAGCCGATTTCGGGCCACGTGTGAATGGCCAGGTGCGATTCGGCGAGGATCACCGCGCCGGTGACGCCCTGCGGCTCGAACTGGTGGAAGCGCTCGCCGACTATCGTCAGCCCTGCCGCCTCGACCGCGGCCACGCACAGCGTGCGCAACGCGGTCGCCTCGAGCATTTCTGGTTTTGTCGCCGGGCAACCGTACCACTCGCCCAGCAGATGGATTCCGTCCATCGGCCCCTCCCGGATGAATCTGCCGGCGCCGCACGTTCGACTTCGAGGCGGGTCCGGATTGAGGTATTGAGAATTCGGCGTCGACGCCTCGTCCCGTACTGCGAGCATGAGGTTCGCGATTGGATTTTGTCGAAGCCGGGCGGAACATCAAATTATTGCATGAATTGACGGATTTCGCCATAATTTCAAGCTCTTTTGCGCTGCAGCAGCGTGCCGCCGCGCGTCCTCGCCGCCTCGGGTTTACCGCTGGGCATGTCGCCGCGGCGGTGAGGGGTACGCTTAGCCCATGATCGATGTCCGTATTCGCCGCGCCACCGTCGACGACGCCGTCGCGATCGCGCGCGTGCGCGTCGAGAGTTGGCGCACCACGTACCGCGGGATGATTCCGCAGGCTTACCTCGACGCGATGAGCGTCGAGGCGAGCGCCACGCTGTGGGACAAGTCGCTGTCGGCAGGCAGCGAGCGCTCGCAGGTATTCGTCGCCGAGGATGCGGACGGTGTGCTCGGCTTTTCCGCCGGCATCGTGCTCCCCGAGCCGAAGCTCGGGTTTGACGCCGACCTCGCGGCGATCTACCTGCGCTCCGCGTACCAGCGGCTGGGGCTCGGCAGCAAGCTCCTCGGCGTCACCGCGGCGGCGCTTGCCGCGCAAAAGGCCGCCAGCCTGATCGTCTGGGTGATCGCGCCGGCAACAGGCCCGCGCGCGACTTCTACTCGGCAATGGGTGCAGAACTCGTTGTCGAACAGCCTTTTCAGTGGGACGGCATGGATCTCGTCGAGGCGGGCTACGGATGGCGCGACCTGCCTGCGCTGGTCGCCCGCTGCAACGCCGTCACCGTGCACTGAATCCAGCAGCAGAAGGGAATTTGAAAGGGAAATTGAATGCCACAGGAGAACAAAGCATGACGATCAGGATCGCGATCAACGGCTACGGCCGCATCGGGCGCAACGTGCTTCGCGCACACTACGAGGACGGCAAGAAGCATGACATCGAGATCGTCGCGATCAACGATCTGGGCAACGCCGAGACCAACGCGCACCTGACGCGCTACGACACCGCGCACGGCAAGTTTCCCGGCACCGTCAACGTCGACGCCGACGCGATGGTCGTCAACGGCGATCGCATCAAGGTGCTGGCCATTCGCGACCCGTCGCAGTTGCCGTGGCGCGCGCTCGGCGTCGATGTCGTGCTCGAATGCACGGGATTGTTCGCCAGCAAGGACAAGGC
>DATCFA010000302.1:0-2348 GCA_036509805.1 Casimicrobiaceae bacterium | reverse complement strand
CGGATGCTGCGGGCGACCTGTCCGCCGTTCGCGGCGCGGCATCGGCAGGCTTGGTCGCCGCAGCGGCCTTGTCGGCCGGCGCAGCGGCGGACTTGCGTGCGGCCGGCGTCGGCGCGTTCAGGCGGTTGACGAACTTGCCCTGGTCGACGGCAGGAATTCGCACCGACACGTCGTCGCCCAGCGGGCGCTCGTCGCTTTCGAGCACCATGGGCACGAAAACCGCTGCGGCCAGCGCGAGCACCACCGCACCGACCAGCCGCCGCCGCGCCTTTTTTTTCAAATCGTCGAGATTGGCGTCGGCCGGTGCGCGCATGGCGGTCACGAGGGAGGGCTCGCGGCACCCGCGGCGACGGCGGCCGCGACGGTGACGAATGAGCCGAAGACGACGATTCTATCAGCCTCGGCGGCCGCGTCGCGCGCCTTCGCCAGTGCCTGTGCAATGTCGTCGCTGGCGTCGATGGCGTTCGCGGCGATGCCGGCGTCGAGCATCCGCGCGCGCAGCATCTGTGCCGGCATGCCGCGCGCGCCCGGCAGTGCGCCGATGAACCAGCGGTCGACGCGCGCCGCCAATGCCTGCACGATGCCTTCGACGTCCTTGTCGGCGAGCGCTGCGAACACCGCGTAGGTGCGCGGATGAAATCCCATTTCGCCCAGCGCGTCCGCGAGCGCGTGCGCGGCTTGCGGATTGTGCGCGACGTCGAGCACGGTTACCGGCCTGCCGGGCAGCACCTGGAAACGCGCTGGCCATTCGACATGCACGAGGCCGTCGCGCACGGCGCCCGACGACACCGGAAGACGATCGTGCAGCACGCCGACGACTGCGAGCGCCGTCGCCGCGTTCGCGAGCTGGAACGATCCGCGCAGCGCCGGCGCCGGCAATCCGTAGCGGCTGCCGCCGGGCCCTCGATAGCGCCATTGCGTGCGCTCGTCGGTGTACTCGTATTCGTGACCGAGGCGCACGAGGCGCACGCCGGCCATCTCGGCACGTGCGCCGACGCTTTGCGGGATGTCGCGCTCACCGATCACCGCCGTGCGTCCTGCACGGAAGATGCCGGACTTCTCGAATCCGATCGCGTCGCGGGTCGAGCCCAGGTAGTCGACGTGATCGATGCCGATGCGCGTCAGCACCGCCACGTCGGGGTCGATGATGTTGACTGCGTCGAGGCGCCCGCCCAATCCCACTTCGAGGACCAGCGCGTCGAGCCTGCTCTGGTCGAACAGCAGCAACGCCGCGAGCGTGCCGAATTCGAAATAGGTCAGCGGCACATCGCCGCGCGCGCGCTCGACTGCCGCGAAGCTGTCGCACAATTGCGCGTCGCTGGCCTGCACGCCGGCGACCTGCACGCGCTCGTTGTAGCGGATGAGGTGCGGAGACGTGTAGAGCCCGGCGCGGTATCCGGCGCGCGCGAGAATTGAAGCCAGCATCGCGCACGTGGAGCCCTTGCCATTGGTGCCCGCCACGGTGACCACCGGGCAGCCGAACACGATGTCGAGGCGCGCGAACACCTGCTGCACGCGCTCGAGTCCGAGCGCGATGGATTTCGGGTGCAGCGTTTCGAGGTGCAGCAGCCAGCCCTGCAGCGAATCGGGCATCGCGGCCGGCTGCATCGTCAAGCCGCCGGTGCGGGCTGCCGGGTCAGCAGCGCGAGCGTGCGCGCCAGCTCGTTGCGCAGTTCGCGGCGGTCGACGATCATGTCGATCGCCCCCTTTTCGAGCAGGAATTCGGCGCGCTGGAATCCTTCCGGCAGCTTCTCGCGTACCGTCTGCTCGATGACGCGCGGTCCGGCGAAGCCGATCAGCGCGCCCGGCTCGGCGATGACGATGTCGGCGACGAACGCGAACGATGCCGACACGCCGCCCATCGTGGGGTCGGTCAGGATGGATATGTACGGCAGTTGCGCCCGCGTCAGTTCCTGCAGCACCGCGGTGGTCTTCGCCATCTGGAACAGCGAGCTCACGCCTTCCTGCATGCGTGCGCCACCCGACGCGGCGATGCTGATGAACGGCACGCGGTTCTCGAACGCGACGCGCACGCCGCGCACGAAGCGCTCGCCGACCACCGAGCCCATCGACCCGCCCATGAACTCGAATTCGAATGCCGCGACCACCAGCGGCAAGCTCCTGATGCTGCCCTGCATCACCACCAGCGCGTCGGTCTCGCCGGTTTCCTCGAGCGCGGCGGCAAGGCGCTCCGGATATTTCTTCTGGTCCTTGAACTTGAGGCTGTCGATCGGCACGACCTCGGAGCCGATTTCGAAGCGGCCGTCGGCGTCGAGCAGCATGTCGAGGCGCTCGCGCGCGCCGAGGCGCGAGTGGTAGTTGCACTTCGGGCAGACGAACAGGTTCTT
>DATCFA010000301.1:0-5264 GCA_036509805.1 Casimicrobiaceae bacterium | reverse complement strand
AGCCGCAGCGCTGCGCCGGCCGGCGCCGCCGGTGCGTAGCGGTTCATCGCGGCGAGCACGGCATTGGGATAGTCGGCGCGGCCCACGCTGCCGTTGTAGCGGCCCAGCGCGCGAAACAGGTCGCCGTGCTCGACGGCAAGGTAATACCGGAGAATCGTGCAGCCGTAGCGCAGATTGGTGCGCAGCGCGAAGAGGTCGTGCTCGCGGTTGCCGATCTGCGTCACCCAGAACGGCATCACCTGCATGTAGCCGCGCGCACCCGCACTCGAATACGCGTACTTGTTGAAGCCGCTTTCGTGATGGATCACGCCCAGCACGAGTTGCGGATCGAGACCCGCGCGCGTCGCCTCGTAGTGGATGGTGGTCAGAAGGTCGCGCCGCGTGGGCTCGTCGGCGACCCGCGACGCGAGGCGCTTCGACATGTCGTCCACCCAGGCACGCACGTCGGCACGCCTGCCGTAGTTCGCCGGCGGCGGGAAGTCGGCGATCGATTTGGCAAGGCCCGCGACCACTGACGGTGCGAGATGCTCCTCGACCTGTGCGCCCGCCTGCGCGCGCGGCGCGATCCCCGCAACGACCATGGCGCAGCACAGCGCGGCAACCCACGCGCGCATCGTCAGTGCGTCCCCGCGCCGGCGCTCACGCGCGCGATGACGAACGCCTCGACGGCATCGACAGCGACGATCGTCGGCTCGGCGTCGCGCCGTGCCTGGTACTCGACGTTGCCTTCCTTGAGACCGCGATCGCCGATCGTCACGCGATGCGGAATGCCGATCAGCTCGAGGTCGGCGAACATCACGCCCGGCCGCTCGCCGCGATCGTCGAGCAGCACGTCGATGCCGGCGGCGGACAGCGCGTCGTGCAATCGGTCGGCCGCGGCGCGCACGCGATCGCTGCGCTCGTAGCCGATGGCGGCGATTGCCACGGCGAACGGCGCCATGGCCTGTGGCCAGATGATGCCCTTTTCATCATGGTTCTGCTCGATGGCGGCGGCGACGACACGCGTGATGCCGATGCCGTAGCAGCCCATTTCGATGACGTGCGATTGACCCTGCGCGTCGAGATAAGTTGCGCCCATCGCTGTCGAATAGACGCTGCCCAGCGCGAATACGTGGCCCACCTCGATGCCGCGCAGGATGGACAGGGTTCCGTTGCCATCGGGCGAGGGGTCGCCCTCAACGACATTGCGGATGTCGGCGACGGCGTCGGGCTCACGGCAGTCGCGGCCGAAATTCACGCCGCGCAAGTGGAAGCCGGGCTCGTTGGCGCCGCAGACGAAGTCGGCCATCGCCGCCACCTGGCGGTCGGCGACCAGCGGCATCGTCGCCGGAATGCCGACCGGCCCGAGATAGCCCGGCTTGCAGCCGGTGGCATCCACGATCTCGGCTTCGCTCGCCCAACGCCATGCACTCCTCAGTCCCGGCAGCTTGCCGATCTTCACTTCGTTGCCCATGTGGTCGCCGCGCACGAGCAGCATCTGCACCTTGTCCTGCGCGAAGATCATCAGGCACTTGACCGTGCGCGCGAGCGGCAAGCCGAGCAATAACGCGACCTCCTCGCAAGTCGACTGGCCCGGCGTCGCGACCTTCTGCAGCGGTTCCTGCGGCGCCGCGCGCGGCGTCACGGGCGCGACACCCTCTGCCTGCTCGACGTTCGCCGCGTAGTCCGATTGCGGGCAATACGCGATCGCGTCCTCGCCGGCGTCGGCGAGCACCTGGAACTCGTGCGACGCGAAGCCGCCGATCGCGCCGGTGTCCGCCTCGACCGCGCGAAAGCGCAAGCCCAGCCGTGTGAATATCCGCGTGTACGCGTCGAACATAGCCTGGTACGAGCGCATCAGCGCGTCACGATCGGCGTCGAACGAGTAGGCGTCCTTCATCAGGAACTCGCGGCCGCGCATCACGCCGAAGCGTGGGCGTATCTCGTCGCGGAACTTGACCTGGATCTGGTAGAGATTGAGCGGTAGCTGGCGATAGCTGCGGATGTCCTTGCGCACGATGTCGGTCACGACCTCCTCGTGCGTCGGGCCGAACAGGAAGTCGCGGCCATGGCGATCCTTCATCTTGAGCAACTGCGGACCGAACTTGTCCCAGCGGCCGGTTTCCTGCCACAACTCGGCGGGAACGATATGCGGCAGGTAGCATTCGAGCGCGCCCGCACCGTTCATTTCCTCGCGCACCACCGCCTCGACCTTGCGCAGCGCGATGAGCCCGAGCGGCAGCCAGCTATAGATGCCCGAAGACGTTTTCTTGATCATCCCGGCGCGCAGCATCAGCCGCTGGCTCGCGATGTCGGCCTCGGCGGGTGCCTCCTTGAGGGTGGTCAGCAGGAATCGGGAAACGCGCATGCTCGCAGGCCGGATTTGGCAAGGCGTCGATTTTACCGTGCTTCGTGCCCGATCCTCGCCGCGCCGCCCCGCTGCGGGCCGCGGGCGCGCGTCGCTGTTGCGCTCGCGGCCACGCCGGCGCGAGCATGCGAAAATCGGCGAATGGATGCCGACTTGCCCGACCCACGCGTATTTTCGCCGTCCTCCGCCGCGGATGCGCCGATCGTCGCGCACGTCGAGGCGAGCGTTTCGGCGAGCGGCGGCGCGACGGCGGCCGCGCATGATCGCGTGCTCGACGCCGCACTCGCCGGCGCGCTGGATACGTCGGGCGACGCACTCGTTGCGTTGTTTGCCCATGCGCAAGACCCTGCTGCCTGCCGCCACCTGTGGCGGCGCCTCGCGCGGCTGATGGAGCATCCGGCTTCGCGGCCCGGCGAGCTGCTGGGCGTCGCACTTTTCGCCATCCCGCTGGTGATCGTCGTCGGCGGCGAGGCAGCCCCGTTTGCGCATTTGCCGGGGACACTGGACGATGCCGCGTCGGTCGCTCAAATCCTGCGTGCGCATTCGGCACTCGGCGGCAACCAGACATTCGCGCTGTCGAATGCGCTGGTGCGTGCGTCGGCGATCGAGCTGGGCGAGCTGCCGCGGTTGCGTGCTGCGGCGAACAACGCGCTCGCCGGCAACCTGCCGCTGGCACTTGCACCGGCGCCGATCGATGTCACTGCAGGCGAAAGCGTGCACCTGCGCTTCCTCGTGGGAAGCGCGCTGTGCGCGCCTCGCGCGTCGCTGTTCGACGCCGGCGAGCCCGGTGCGTGGGCGATGCCGCTGGCCAAGGCGCTGGCGAAATCGCTTGCGGCGGATGGCGCGACGGTGCTCGCGCTACCGCGTGCGCCCGCTGCGTTGCCGCAGGCACTGTGCGCGGGCAGGCTCGCCCAGCGCGAAGTGTCGGCGCAGATCTTCGTCACCAACGCGCTGCGCCGGATGCGCGCGAGTGTGGGCGAGCCGACGGCGATCGTCAGCGCGCACCGCCTCGACGACGGCGGCGGCGAATTGCGGCTCAGCCTGTCATCGCCGTTTTCGCCGCGCGATGCGGAGGGATTCCGCTGCCCGCTGTTCGCGTTCGAGCGCGTTGCCGATGCCGCGGCAATGCTCGACGACCTGCTGCGCGATTGCCGCGTCGACAACGTTCACGTGCAGCCGGGCATCCATGCCGACCGCGATCGGACGACGGGGCTCACGCTGCTGTTCAAGCCGGACAGCCTGCCGCAAGCAGCGGCCGCTTCGTAGGCAGATACCGCGGCGCGGCGACGCCGCCCCGAAGTCGGGGAAGAACCGGAAAAACTTCGCGAATCGCGCCGTGCGCGCTGCGCTGCGTTCACGCAGCGAGCATCGGGCGTCCGCGATCGAACGGGACGGCCGGCGGCGGCTCGTCGACGTGTACCTCGCGCTTGCCGGGAACCTGGCGTACGCGTCCCATGCCGCTGATCGATTTCTGCACTGTCGGGTTGCCGATGTATGCGACGCTGCCGGCGCCCGAGATGTCGACGCGCAACGTCTGCGTGACATTGACTAGCACCTTGCCGGCGCCGCTCACGTCGACGCGTGCGCTTTCGCTCGCGAGGTCGGGCGCCTGGTAGTTGCCGGCGCCTGAAATCTCGATCCGTTGTTGGCGCGCGTGGCCCGCGATGTTCGCCTTGATGGTGCCCGCCCCTTCGACGTACAGCGTTTCGGTCTCGACATTCGCCAGGTCGAGCGTTCCGGCGCCGGACACATCGACGTGCAGCGACGGCGTGCGCAGCGCCGCGGCGCGCACCTTGACGGTGCCGGAGGCATCGATGTCGGTCAGGTCGCGGAACGTGACGACGATCCGCGGCGTCTCGCGAGGCGTGCGGTTGAACAGCCACCGCCAGCCGTGCCGCGCATCGTGCGTGTCGATCGACAGCGTGCCGTTGTGCACATGCAACGCGATGGGTGCATCGGCGGTGGTGTCGACGCGCACCGATGCCGTGGCGCCCTGCACCAGCTCGACGTCGGCGGCGCCGTCCAGCTCGAGCTTGTGGAAGTCGCCGATGTCGCGCTCCTCGCTTTGCACGCGGGCAGCGCCGCGGTGCGGATGCCAGAACTGCGCGTGCGAAAGCGTGAGCCACGCCAAGGCTGCGGATAGCGCGACGGCAGCGACGATCAGGATGACCAGGACACGACGTTCCATCAGCAGCGCGGCTTTCCGGTGGCGTACACCGGTTGGATGCGACGATGCCGCGGTGCGGATTCGGTCATTCGCCGATTTTGCACGCGATCCCGACTTTGTTTTGGATACCGTATGCAATAATGGGCGCAGACACGCATTCGCTGCGTCAACGCTGACGGAGGACGGATGGAAAACGCAGGCGACCGCATCCGGGTCATCATCGCCAAGGTGGGCCTCGACGGCCACGACCGGGGCGTCAAGATCGTCGCGCGGACGCTGCGCGACGCGGGCATGGAGGTCATCTATACGGGGCTGCACCGCACGCCCGAGGAAGTCGTGGAAGCGGCCGTCCAGGAAGACGTCGACGTGATCGGCGTGTCGATCCTGTCCGGTGCGCACATGACGGTGTTCCCGCGAATCCTCGACGCGCTGAAAGCGCATCGGGCCGACGATATCCTGGTCGTCGGCGGCGGCGTGATTCCCGACGAGGATTGCGCGCGACTCAAGGACCTCGGCGTCGCGGCGCTGATGCTGCAGGACACACGGCCCGACGAAATCGTCGCGATGATCCGGCACGTGGTCGCCGAGCGCGGCCCACGCTAAGGCCCGCGAATGGAATCGTGGAGCTTTCCGCCGCGTTACGACGCGGATTACCGCCCTGCCGACGGATCGCGTTATTGGTTCCCGCGTCGCGAGACGATGCCGGCCGCCGACCGCGATGCCGTCATCCTCGCACGGCTCAAGGATGTC
>DATCFA010000300.1:0-5771 GCA_036509805.1 Casimicrobiaceae bacterium | reverse complement strand
CGCGCACGGCAACGGTTATCGCCACCGGCGATGTGCTGTGCTATCGGCTCGACAAAGCGGGCTTCGACGCGATCCTCAAGGCGCGCCCGACGCTCGTCGATGCGCTGTCGCAGGTGGTCGCGACGCGGCAGGCAGCGAACGACAAGACCCTCGAGCTGTCCGCCGACGCGCGCGCGCGCCAGGCGAAGAATCGCGCTGCCGATCTGGTGCGGCGCATACGCGATTTCTTCGATATCTCGCACGCCTGATGGTCTGAATCAGCGCACGAGCTCTTCACGGCGCACGGCGAACACGCTTTCTTCCGAAGACGCAGTCGCGAGCCACGTCAGCGGCACGCGCGGAAACGCCGCCTCGACCGCGTTGTGGTTGTGGCCGATTTCGACCACCAGCGTGCCCCGCGGATTGAGAAAGCGCGGCGCGTCCTTGACGATCGCGCGCACGACGTCGAGCCCGTCGTCGCCGCCCGCCAGCGCCAGCCGCGGCTCGTGTCGAAATTCGGCCGGAAGCGCGTCCATCGCTATCGCGGTGACGTATGGCGGATTACTGATGATGAGGTCGTAGCTCTTACCAGTCAGATTCGCATAGACATCGGAGCGGATCAGGTTGATCCGCTCGGCGAGTCCGTAGTCGCTGACGTTGCGTTGCGCGACCGCCAGCGCATCGGACGACACGTCGACGGCGTCGATGTCGGCCCCCGCGTACGCGTCCGCGAGCAGGATCGCCAGGCAGCCTGAGCCGGTGCACAGGTCGAGCGCCGTGCGCACGTCCTCGCCGCTGCCGACGAATGGCGCGAGGCCGTCCGGCAGCAATTCGGCGATGAACGAGCGCGGCACGATCACGCGCTCGTCCACATAGAAGCGGAACGCGCCGAGCCACGCCTCGTGCGTCAGGTAGGCGGCTGGAGTTCGTTCGTCGATGCGCCGCGCGAGCAGCTCGCCGATGCTCGCGCGTTCCTGTTGCGTCAGCGTTGCATCGAGAAACGGCTCCAGCAGGTCGAGCGGCAGGTGCAGCGCATGCAGCAGCAGGTACGCGGCTTCGTCCCACGCCGACTGCGTGCCGTGGCCGAATGCGAGTCCGGCTTCGTTGAAGCGCGACACCGCGTAGCGCAGCCAGTCGCGCAATGTTGCGAGCTCGTGCGCCGGTGCGCTCATGCGCCCGGTAGCAACGTGTCGAGTATTCGCCGGTAGACGACGGCGAGCGCTTCGAGGTCGGCGACGCTCACGCATTCGTCGATCTTGTGGATCGTCGCGTTGACCGGGCCAAGCTCGACGACTTCGCGCGCGATGGCGGCGAGGAAACGCCCGTCGGACGTGCCGCCGGTGCAAGACAGCACGGGGACGACGTCGAGCTCGCTGTCGAGCGTCGCGCTGATGACATCGACGAGCGTACCGCGTGGTGTCAGGTACGGCATGCCCGACGACGGCAGCGCCAGCGTGTAGTCGACGCCGTGCCGGCGCAACACCTGCTCGAGGCGTGCGACCAGCGCTTCACGCGTGGAAGCGGTCGAGTAGCGCCAGTTGAACTGCAGCTCGAGCGTGCCCGGAATCACGTTGGTGGCGCCGGTGCCTGCATGCACGTTCGAGCATTGCCACGTGGTCGGCGGGAAATAGTCGTTGCCATCGTCCCAGTGGATCGTCGCCAACTCGGCCAGCGCGGGTGCGATCCGGTGTATCGGGTTGTCGGCGAGATGCGGATACGCGATGTGTCCCTGCACGCCGTTGACCGTCAGTGTGCCCGACAGCGTGCCGCGGCGCCCGTTCTTGATCATGTCGCCGAGCCTCTCGACGGACGACGGCTCGCCGACGATGCAATAGTCGATGGCTTCGTTGCGCGCGCGCAGCGCTTCGACGATGCGCAGCGTGCCGTCGGTGGAAGGACCTTCCTCGTCGGAGGTGATGGCCAGCGCGATCGATCCGAGCGCTTTTGGCGTGGCGGCGACGAATGCCTCGATGGCGACGACGAACGCAGCCACCGAGCCTTTCATGTCGGCCGCGCCGCGGCCATACAGGAAGCCGTCGCGGACAACCGGAACAAATGGATCGGAATGCCATTTGTCGAGCGGGCCGGTGGGAACGACGTCGGTGTGCCCGGCGAACACGACGAGCGGCGCTTGCGTGCCTCGCCGCGCCCACAGGTTGGTCACGCCATTGGAGGCGATCGTCTCGCAGCGGAAGCCCAATGGCGCGAGGCGTGCTGCGATCAGCGCCTGGCAGCCGGCGTCATCCGGCGTCAGCGAGCGGCGCGCGATCAGCTCGCTGGCGAGCGCGAGCGTTGGTTGTGCGCGGGAATCCATGGGCGGATGTTAGCAAACGCGCCGCGGTTGGCCGCAGAGCGGCTGCTGCCGCGTACGACACTGGATTCCCGCTTTCGCGGGAATGACGGCACTGATTGGCTACTGCGCGTGGTCGAGCATCGCCGGGTCGATCGACACCGACGCGAAGTCGGCGGCGTTGCGGCGGTTCTGCATCCGCTTGCCCTGGTCGTCGTCCATCGCGTCGACGCGCGCGTTCGGCGAATTCTGGTTGATCAGCCACGCGAGGTTGGTGGACGAATCGGAAGCGGCCATCGCCTCGTCGTAGGTGATCTTGCCGTCGAGGAACATCCGGCACAGCGACTGCTCGAAAGTCTGCGACCCCGGATACAGCGACTGTTCCATCGCTTCCTTGATCCGCGCGAACTCGCCGCTCTTGATCAGGTCGGCGATCAGCGACGTGTTGAGCAGGATTTCGACCGCCGGCTGTAGTTCGCCGTCGCGGTTGCGGATGAGCCGCTGCGAAATGATGGCGCGCAGGCCGATCGACAGGTCGGACAGCACCGCCGAGCGAGCCTCGTGCGGGAACAGGTTGATGATCCGCGACAGCGCGTGATAGCTGTTGTTGGCGTGGATCGTGGACAGGCACAGGTGGCCGGTCAGCGTGTGGATCAGCGCCGCCTGCATCGTCTCCTTGTCGCGGATCTCGCCGATCATGATGAGGTCAGGCGCCTCGCGCAGCGCATTGGCGAGCGCAAGCTGGTAGTTCTGCGTGTCGATGCCGATTTCGCGCTGGTTGACGATGCTCTGCTTGTGCTCGTACAGGTATTCGATCGGGTCCTCGATCGTCAGGATGTGCCCCGGCTTGCTGCTGTTGCGATGATCGATCATCGCGGCCAGCGTCGTCGACTTCCCCGAGCCCGTCGCACCGGCGACCAGCACCAGTCCGCGGCGCTCGACGATCAGGTCCAGCAGAACCGCCGGCAGCCGCAGTTGCTCGAACGGCGGCACGTTGCTGCGCACGTAGCGGATCACCAGCGATATCGTGCCGCGCTGGCGGAAGATGTTGACGCGGAAATTGCCGACGGCGCGATCGAGGTGCGAAAGATTCATTTCCATTTCGCTCTCGAACTCGCGCGCCTGCTCCTTGTTCATCAGCTCGTAGGCGATGCGCCGCACCGTGTCCGGGTCCATCGGCTGCGTGGACACCGGCGACACGATGCCATTGACCTTGAGGTTGATCGGCGCGCCGCAGGAGATGAACAGGTCGGAGGCCTGCTTCTCCGCCATCAGCTTGAACAGTCGGTCGAGGAACATGTCGAAAGGCCTTGGGTCGAGTACCGCGGGCGCTACAATCGGCGGGTAGGCGCCGGGCGGCTATCGCATGATGATGTCATGAAACGCCGCCGTTCGCCAGAGACGCGGGAATGATCCCGCCGCTCTTGCGGAGAGGACGCCTGGAGCCCTTCCATCCCAACCATAAAGCAAGTTCCATGCTCGCAATAATCGGAGGCAGTGGCCTGGACGCGTTGCCCGAACTCGCCAACGTACAGTCGCGATCGGTGGATACCGGCTACGGTGCGCCGGCGCCCATCGTCCATCGGGGAACGCTCGGCGGCAGCGACGTGCTGTTCATCGCCCGGCATGGCGACGCGCATGCGGTGCCGCCGCACAGGATCAACTACCGCGCGAACATTCGTGCGCTGGCGCTCGAGGGCGCCACCGAAATCATCGCGGTCGCCGCGGTCGGCGGCATTCGCGGCCATCCGCCGGGATCGCTCGCAATCCCGGCGCAACTGATCGACTACACGTCGGGGCGCGAGGCGACGTTCTTCGACGGCGCCGACGCGCCGGTCACCCACGTCGACTTCACGCTGCCGTACTCGCCGGCATTGCGCGAAGTCTGTCGCACAGCGGCCGCTCGCGCAGGCATCGCGTTGCACGACGGCGGCATCTACGCCGCGGTCAACGGGCCGCGGCTCGAGAGCGCCGCCGAGATCGACCGCATGCAGCGCGACGGCGCGACGATGGTCGGCATGACGGGGATGCCGGAAACCGTGCTCGCACGCGAAGCGGGCATCGCCTACGCGGCGATCGCGCTGTGCGTCAACCACGCGGCGGGCCGTGGCGACAGCGTCCTCGCCATTTCGCCGACGGCCCTCGCGCGCACGCTTGCCGAAGGCATGACGCGCGTGCGCGCGCTGCTCTTCCGCATCGGCGCCGACAGAAAGGATGCAAGTTGATCAAGGACGTGCTGAAGATGGGCGACCCGCGCCTGTGGGAGAAATCGACGGCGGTGACGGCGTTCGCCACGCGCGAGCTCGAGGCGCTGCTTGCCGACATGCGCGACACGATGGCCGCGCGCAACGGTGCAGGGCTTGCCGCGCCGCAGATCGGCGTGCCGCTGCGCGTGGTGATCTTCGGCGTCACGCGCAACCCGCGCTATCCCGACGCCGAGCCGGTTGCGTACACCGAAATCGTCAATCCGGTCATCACGCTGCTGACCGACGAAACCGAGGAGGGCTGGGAAGGCTGCCTGTCCGTTCCGGGATTGCGCGGCGTCGTGCCGCGCTACACGCGTCTGCGCTACGAGGGCTTCGATCCGGCGGGCGCTCCGATCCGCCGCGAAGCGACCGGGTTTCACGCACGCGTTGTCCAGCACGAATGCGATCACCTGGACGGCGTGCTGTATCCGATGCGGATGCGCGACTTCACGCGCTTCGGCTACACGGACACGCTGTTTTCCGACAGCGATGCCGATGTCGATGTCGATGAATGACGCTCAGGTCCTGATCGCCAGCGCCTCGTAGAGCGTCGTCTCGAGGCGCAGCAACGCCTGCTCGTCGTGCAGCCGGGCGCCATCGAGCAGAAATACATCCTCGGCGCGGTCGCCCAGCGTGTTGATTTTCGCGGACACGACATTGACGTTGGCCTGTGCGAGCAGCCACGCGATCTGCGCGAGCAGTCCGGGGCGGTCGCCGGCGACCACTTCGAGGATGTAGTGCAATCCCTTGTCATCCGCAAAGATCTGGATTTCGGGGGTCAGCGGGAAGTGCTTGAGCCGCCGTGAAAGGCGGCCCGGCGCGGGCGGCGCCACCGGCTGTGGATCGCGCAGCAACGCGAGCAGCTCGTGCTCGACGAACTGGATCGTCGAGCGATAGGTCGCGTCAGGATCAGCCGGATCGTGGACGACGAACGTGTCGAGCGCGTAGCCGCGCGTCGTCGTATGCACCTTCGCCTCGAGGATCGACAGCCCGCTGCGTCCGAAGAATCCGCAGATGCGCGCGAAGAGCTCCTTCTGGTCGGGGAGATACAGCAGCACTTGCAGCCCCGCGCCAGCGCGCGACAGCCGCGCCTCGACCACCGGCGCGGGCTTGTCGACGCGCCAGTACAGGTGGCGCGCGTGCCAGGCGATTTCGTCGGCGGTATGCCGCTGGAAATACGCGACGTCGAGCGTATTCCACAGCGGACGCTCGGCGTCGCCGGCGACTGCGTGAAGCCGCAACAGCGCGCGCGCCTC
>DATCFA010000299.1:0-3960 GCA_036509805.1 Casimicrobiaceae bacterium | reverse complement strand
CATCAGTGTCGACATCGTGCACACCGCGGCGACGCCCGTCGGCGCGGAAGTGGTCGCCACGGCAACATTAAGGGGGCGCGAGGGAGGTCGCTTCGTGTTCGACGTCAGCGCTCGCGATCCCGCAGGCGAAATCGGCCGCGGCACGCACCGGCGCGCGGTCGTCGACGCCGGACGCCTCGTGATGGGCGCAAGCAGGCGCGTGAGCGGTGCGTAGCGCGATCGCCGGCTTTCACCAGGACGATGACGGGTATTGGGTAGCCGAGCTCGCCTGTGGTCACAACCAGCACGTGCGCCACGATCCCCCTTGGCAGAGCCGCCCGTGGACACTCACCGCCGAAGGGCGCGCGCATCACCTGGGCGTCGCGCTCGAATGCCGCAAATGCGACAGCGGCGCCGCGCGCGACTGGCCGGCGCCACCGGCCGCGCGATGACACGCCATCGCAGCGCCGCCTTGTAAACGCGCGCTTGCGCGAGCGCTTGCGAGCGGCGCAGAATGCGCCGGTTCCCCCCTCCAAGGAGAAACCATGGGCCTCATCCACATCGTATGGTCGATCATCGTCGGTTTTGTCGTGGGCCTGATTGCGCGCGCGGTGGTGCCGGGAATCGACGCGATGGGATTCATCGCCACCGCGGCCGTCGGCATCGTCGGCTCGCTGATCGGTGGCTTCATCGGCAACATGGTCTCGAAGCCACCCGAGGGCTCCAAGTTCCACCCGGCCGGATTTTTCATGTCGCTGCTCGGCGCCATCGTGCTGCTGGTGATCTGGCGCTACGTGCGCTGACGCGAGCCATCGCACCGCGACGCCGCTGCGGCGCAGCGGCACCTGCGGCTCCCGATCGACGACATGCATTTCCTTGCGCGCCTGACCCGCTTGTTCGCGCTGCTGTGCGTCACGGCAGCGGCGAATGGTGCAGCGTTGCCATATGACGCCGGCGCCGATGCACACGCCGACGTGCGCGACGCGCTGCGGGCAGCCGCGCAGCAGCACCGCGCGGTGCTGCTGGTGTTCGGCGCGAACTGGTGCGAGGATTGCCGCGCGCTGGACAAGGCGCTCATGTCCAGCCGCAACGCCGCGCTGATGGCGCGCGAGTTCACGGTCGTGAAAGTCGATGTCGGCGACTTCGACCGCAACCTCGACATCGATGCCGCCTATGGCGACCCCATCGCCAAGGGCATTCCCGCGGCGGTGATCGTATCGCCGGCGAACACCGTGCTGTTTGCCACGCGTACCGGCGAGCTCGCCGACGCGCGGCGGATGAGCGAGACCGGCATCCACGACTTCTTCGTGCGCGCGGCGGCGGCCGCGAAAGCCGCGCACTGAAGCGCGCCGCAGCGCTCATCCTTGTGGACGCCGCCGCTGCACCTCCATCGACGCCGTCCATCGAAGGGGCATGCACCTGCGGTGAAGTGCGCTACCGGCTGACGGCAGCGCCGCTGTTCATCCACTGCTGTCACTGCCGCTGGTGCCAGCGCGAAACAGGATCCGCATTCGCGATCAACGCGCTCATCGAAGCCGCGCAAGTCGTCGTTACGCAGGGCACGCCCGAGGTGATCGAAACACCGTCGGCGAGCGGCGCGGGCCAGAAAATCGCGCGATGTCCGCGCTGCCGCATCGCGCTGTGGAGCAATTATGGCGGTGGCGGCGACGCCGTGCGTTTCGTGCGCGTGGGCACGCTCGCGAACCCGGACGCATTCGCGCCGGATATCCACATCTTCACGTCGTCGAAGCAACCGTGGGTGGTGCTGCCGGCAGGCACGCCGGCGGTCGCCGAATATTACGATTACAAGCAGTATTGGCCGGCGCCTAGCCAGGAACGCCGGCGGGCGGTGCGAACACGCGCACGCTGACGCGGTGCGTCGCATGGTCATCGACGAGCGGCAGCCAGTCGCCGGGCTGCGCGACATCGTCGACGCGGACTTCGGTGCTGCCGACGCCGGCGACCTGCGCGACCTCGACCTGGTAGAGCGTGTCCTTGTAGCGATAGTCGACCGCGTAGCCGTGCCAGTCGGCCGGCAGGCACGGGGCGATGCGCAGGCGCGCGCCGGCCGGCGCCATCTCGATGGCGATGCCCAGCAGCGACTCGACGACGAGCCGGTACATCCAGCCGGCTGAACCCGTGTACCAGCTCCAGCCGCCGCGACCGGTGTGCGGCGCCACGCTGTAGACGTCCGCGGTAACCACGTATGGCTCGACCATGTAGAGCGCGACGGCGTCGCGCGTGTCGCTGTGGCGCACCGGATTGATCATCTCGAACAGCGACCATGCGCGCGCGCGATCGCCGAGTGCGGCGAAGGCCATCGTCGCCCAGATGGCGCCGTGCGTGTACTGGCCACCGTTCTCGCGCACGCCCGGCACGTAGCCCGCGATGTAGCCGGGATTCTGCCCATGCTGGTCGAACGGCGGATCGAGGAGCTGCACGAGTCGCGCATCGCGGCGCACAAGCCGCGCATCGACGGCGTCCATCGCTGCCACTGCACGCTCGCGCGACGCCACGCCGGACAGCGCCGACCAGCTCTGCGCGATCGAGTCGATCCGGCATTCGGCATTGGCGGCGGCGCCGAGCGGCGTGCCATCGTCGAAGTACGCGCGCCGGTACCACGCGCCGTCCCAGCCATGCGTCTCGAGTTGTGCAGCGAGTGTCGCGTGCTCGGCGACACAGCGCGCGGCGGTTTCGGCATCGCCGTGCCGGTCCGCCAGCGCGCCGAAGCGTCGCAGCACCTCGCACAGGAAGAAGCCGAGCCAGACACTTTCGCCGAGGCCGCGGTGGCCGACCAAGTTCATGCCGTCGTTCCAGTCACCGGTGCCCATCAGCGGCAGGCCGTGCGCGCCAAAACGCAGTCCATGCAGCACCGCGCGCAGCGCGTGCTGGTAGAGCGGCGCCGATTCCGGCGACGGCACCGGCAGGTCGTAGTACGAGTCGTCCTGCGGGCTCACCGGCCGACCCTCGAGGAACGCCACGCTCTGCTCGAGCACCGCGCTGTCGCCGGTGGCATCAACATAGCGCGCAAGTGCGAGCGGCAACCACAGGTAGTCGTCGGAGATGTGCGTGCGCACGCCCCTGCCCTGCGGTGGATGCCACCAGTGCTGGACGTCGCCTTCGACGAACTGGCGGCTCGCGCACAGCAGGATCTGGTCCTTCAGCATCGCCGGCGCGACATGCACGAGCGCCATCGCATCCTGCAACTGGTCGCGGAACCCGAACGCGCCGCCCGACTGGTAGTAGCCGCTGCGCGCCCACAACCGGCACGCGATCGTCTGGTAGACGAGCCAGCCGTTGGCGAGCACGTCGAGCGCGGGATCGGGCGTGCGCACCTGCACGGCACCGAGCGTGCGATGCCAGTAAACCTGCACCGCTTCGAGCGCCGCCGCCGCCGCACTGGCACCGCGAAAGCGCTGCACGAGCTCGCCTGCCTCGTCGGCGCTGCGGCCCATGCCGAGCCTCCACACGATCTCGCCGGTTTCGCCGGGCATGAGGTTGATCGGGACCTGGATGGCGGCGCAAGGATCGAGTGCCGCGCCGAAGCGTCCGGATAGCCGCGTGCGCGCGAGGCCCGCAGGCTGCCGCAGCGACCCGTTGCGGCCGATGAATTCGGCGCGGTCGCAGGTGAAGCTGCTGGCGCCGCGCGGGATTTCGTCGACGTCGAGGAAGCCGATCCAGTTCGCGTAGTCGTTGCTGTACGGGTTGCGCGCATACAGCGCCCCGCTGTCGGTGGCGACGCGCGTGATGATGTTCGGCGCGGATTTCGCGCGCAGGTCGCCGAGCACCCATTCGACGTAGCAGGTGGCCGTCAGCTTGCGCGGCCGCTCGGAATCGTTGGTGAGCCGCAGCGTGAAGAACTTCACCGCCGCGTCGAGCACGACGAATTGCGTCAGCTCGGAATGCACGCCGTTCGCCGCGTGCTCGAACACGCTGTAGCCGAAGCCGTGACGCGTGGTGAACAATCCGGGCGCGGCTTCG
>DATCFA010000298.1:0-3859 GCA_036509805.1 Casimicrobiaceae bacterium | reverse complement strand
CGACGACACGGACCCGCGGCTCATCGACGCCGCGCTGCAGGTCGACTGGCGGATGCACGATCTCATCGTCGACTCGATCGGCAACCACATCATGATGACCGCGCACCGCCAGAACTTCGACAAGATCAAGATGATCCGCCTGCATGGGCGCTCGCCGCGGTACCTGCCGCTGGCGATGCAGGAGCACCTTGGCGTGATCGCGGCGCTGAAGCGGCGCGACGCCGACAAGGCGGTGGCGGCGATGGAGCATCACCTGCACAGCGCCGAACGACGCGCGCTGGGCCTTTAGTCGCCGCAGGCGAGGCAAACGATGGTCGCGAACGCTGCTGCCGCCAGGATCGTCATCGACGACGTCGCGCTCGACTACACCAACGCGGAAACCGGCGAAAGCCATCGTGCAGTCGAGCACCTCGACCTCGCCGTTGCCGCCGACGAGTTCCTGTGCGTCGTCGGCCCCAGCGGCTGCGGCAAGTCGACGCTGCTGTCGGCGATCGCCGGCTTCCTGCGCCCGTCGCAGGGAACGATCGCCATGGACGGGCAGCCCATCACCGGGCCGTCCGCCGCGCGCGGCGTCGTGTTCCAGGAATACGCGCTGCTGCCGTGGATGACAGTGCTCGACAACGCGGCGCTCGGGCTCAAGTTGCGCGGGATGGCGAAGCCGCAGCGCTACGCCGAGGCGCGCAAGTTCCTGGCGATCGCCAACCTGCACGGTGTCGAGCACAAATATCCGCACGAACTTTCGGGCGGCATGAAACAGCGCGTCGCCGTCGCGCGCACGCTCGCCAACGCACCCGAAGTAATGCTGATGGACGAGCCGTTCGCCGCGGTCGACGCGCAGACGCGAATGCAACTGCAGGAAGAGCTGATGCGCATTTCGGTGCGCTCGAAGCTCACCGTGCTGTTCATCACGCACAGCGTCGAGGAGGCCATTTTCCTCGGCGACCGCGTTGCGGTGATGTCACCGGGGCCCGGGCGTGTGCGCGCGATCGTCGACGTGCCGTTTACGCGCGCCGCGCGCACTTGGGCGGCACTCAACGCGAGCCCCGATTTCGCTGCCATGCGTGACCGCCTGCTCGAACTAGTGCGCGGTTCCCCGCAGGCGAGCGCCTGATGCTGCGGCTGCCTGCGATCGCGACAGCGGTGCTGGTCGCCGCAATACTTGCGTATACGGGCGCGGGCTACGTTGGCGCGCGTCACAAGCTTGCCGCCATCCTGCCGCCACCGAACGCGCGCGGCGATTACCGGATCACACTGGCGTTCGCGCCCGAGCGCTTCCATGAGCTCTTGCTGCAGGACAAGGGTCGCCTGGTGGAAGTGCACGGCAACACCGTGTTCATGAAGGATGTCGACGCTGCCAACCTGACATCGATCGCGCGCAACTACTGGGTACAGTCGGTCGCGCGCTGGAACCCACCGTCGCCATGACGCACGCAGCGGCAATGGCGTTGTCGCAACGGCGCTGGCGGGCGCCGCGCTGGGGCAGGACGCTGCGCGGCACCGCTGGCGTGCTGGCATTGCTGCTGGCGTGGCAGCTATCGGTGCCGCTGGTCGGCATGAGCGCGTACTTCTATCCGACGCCCGGCGACGTGCTCGCGGCGTTCGTCGACCTTGTCAGAAAGGGCATCCTGCCGTCCTACCTGGGCGACAGCGTGATGCGCTACCTCGCGGGGCTCATCGCGGGTGCCGTACTCGGCGTCGTACTCGGCGTGCTGATCGGCATGCACCGCAAGTCGGCGCTGGCGCTGTCGCCGCTGATCCGCTTCCTGTTCGCGATCGTCGAAGTGGCGTGGGTTCCGATCTTCGTCGTCTGGTTCGGCTACGGTCTCGAGACGATCGTGCTGACGCTCGTCTACGTCGTGTTCTTCCCGGTGCTGTACAACACGCTGCTCGGCGTGCGCACGGCGCCGCAACTCCTCGTCAACGCAGTGCGTTCGCTCGGCGCCAGCCGCTGGCAGGTGCTGCGGCTGGTGATCCTGCCGAGCGCGCTGCCGGGCATCATCACCGGCCTTCGCGTCGGCGCCGGCTTCGCGTTCCGCGGCCTGGTGTTCGCCGAGATCGTCGCCGCCAAGTCCGGCATCGGCTACCTGATCTTCGAGGGTGCGCAGTCGCAGCAGACGGCGCGCACGATCGTCGGCATGATCGTCATGGGTCTTTTATGGCTCGCGATCGACCAGTTCTACCTGCACCCGATCGAGCGCGCGACCGTGCAGCGCTGGGGCCTGACCGTCGATGCGGAGCAGCGCACGTGAACGCGCCATCGCCGATCGCGGCGACGCGCGGCGTCGCCGACGCCCCGGTTCCGCGGAAGCCGCGCAACGCGGACGCGATGACGCTCGGCACGCTGCCGTTCCTGGCGATCATCGCGGCGTGGTGGCTGTTGCCGCACGTGCTGCGCTACCCGTCGTACATGTTGCCGTCGATCGGCAGCGTGCTCGCATACGCGCGCGATTCGATTCTCGACGGCTCGCTGCCGCGCAACGTGCTGGAAAGCCTCGGGCGGCTCGCGATCGGGTTCGTCATCGGCATGGCGCTCGCGGTGCCGCTCGGTGTCGCGATCGCGCTCAACCGCTACGTCGCCGACGTGTTTCGGCCGGTGCTGTCGTTCCTGCAGGCAATCGCCGGCATCGCCTGGGTACCGCTGACGATCATCTGGTTCGGCATCGGCAACGGCTCGGTGATCTTCGTCGTCGCCAACACGATCTTCTTCGCGTCGCTCTACAACACCGTGGCCGGCGTGCAATCGATACCGCTGGCGCTGCACCGCGCGGTGCGCAGCCACGGCGGCCGCGGAATGCAACTGCTGACCAACCTGATCCTGCCCGGCGCGCTGGTGCAGATCCTGCTCGGCGTGCGCACGTCGATGGCGTACGGATGGCGTGCGCTGGTGGCTTCCGAAATGATCGCCGGCAGCAACGGCCTGGGCTACATGACGATGGAGGCGGTGCAATGGCAGCGCACCGAGGTGATCATCCTCGGCATGATCGTCATCGGCCTCATGTGGGTGCTGCTCGACCGCACGCTGTTCACGACGATCGAGCGGCGCACCGTCGGCCGCTGGGGACTGCTGCAACGATGATTTTCCAGGAGGCCTCGACGGCAAGCAGAAGGTCACGCCGCCGTACAGTCGCAAAGGCGTGCTCGCGTATACCAATGCGATTGCGCACGTGTTGGCCGAAATCTCGCAGCGGTGGATTTCCGCGCCCCACGCAGTGGGGAGAGGGTCAGGGTGAGGGGCGCATTCGTGCGCATTACGCCGGGTGCGCACCCGCCCGGCAGCTACGCGAACCTGGCGGAGCGTATTTCGCAACGAGGTTGATGCTACGGCGCGCGATCGGGCGCCGGATAGACGAGCACGTCGCCCTGCGCCTTGGCCGCCGGGTTCAACTCGGCGGCGTCGACCTTGTCGTGCCCCATGATGTGGAACACGTGCTCGCCGCGCGTGATCAGGTAGTCGCTGACAATCCGCCGGTGGCAGCGCCACCATACGGCCTCGGAACACATCACCACACAACGCGCGCCGTGTCCCAGCTCGCGCAGCGCCTGCATGCCCGCGGCGAATGCCGGGCCCAGCGCGTAGTCGGCGTAGTTGTGGAAACTCGCGTTCTCCCAGAAGCCGTTGACCGCCGGCGGTGTGTCGCGCGAGCGCGGGCGCAGCCCGCCGAGCTCGGCCAAGTGCACATACGCGATGCCGGAACTTTCGAGGGTCGCCGGCAGCGTGTCGCGGTTGTATTGCGGATTGGTGCGCGAGCGCGGCACGGTCCGCACATCGACGACGCACGCGACCTGCGACTCGAGCAGCAATCCGGTGAACGCGTCGATCGGCCGCGTCGAATGACCGATGGTGAAAAAAGGCGGCGTG
>DATCFA010000297.1:0-4072 GCA_036509805.1 Casimicrobiaceae bacterium | reverse complement strand
CGCAGAGCGACATTGTACGACGCCCACTCCGATCCGCCGGGGCGCAACCCCCGGGGCCATCAACCATCGATGTGGAATAATGGAGACACTTCTTTCGCCGACTCGAAAGCCGATGCTCGAAGCGTCCGTTAAGGCCAAGCTCGCGGCAGTCCTCGCGCCGTCGGCATTCCTGACGGCCGCCGAGGACACGCAGCCCTACGAATGCGACGGCCTCACGCTCTATCGCGAGCGGCCGGCCGCGGTGGCGTTGCCGGAAACCGAGGCGCAGGTCGTCGAGATCCTCGCGCTGTGCCATGCGGCGCGCGTGCCGGTCGTTGCGCGCGGTGCGGGAACCAGCCTGTCGGGCGGCGCATTGCCCAACGCCGAAGGTGTCGTGCTGTCGCTGGCCCGCTTCCGGCGCATCCTCGCCATCGACACGCTGGCGCGCACGGCGGTCGTGCAGCCGGGTGTGCGCAATCTCGCGATTTCGGAAGCGGCCGCGCCGCACGGGCTCTACTACGCACCCGACCCGTCGTCGCAGATCGCCTGCTCGATCGGCGGCAACGTCGCCGAGAACGCCGGCGGCGTGCATTGCCTCAAGTACGGGCTGACCGTGCACAACCTGCGGCGCGTGCGCGCGGTGCTCGTCACCGGCGACGTCGTCGAGCTGGGCGGTGACGCGCTCGACAGCGCAGGCTACGACCTGCTCGCACTCGTCACCGGCAGCGAAGGCCTGCTGGCCGTCATCACCGAAATCGGCGTGAAGTTGACGCCTAAGCCGCAACTCGCGCAGGTCGCGCTGGCGGCGTTCGACGACATCGAGAAGGCGGGAGCCGCCGTCGGCGCGATCATCGGCGCCGGCATCATTCCCGCCGGGCTCGAAATGATGGACCAGCCGGCGACCCGCGCCGTCGAGGCGTTCGTGCACGCGAGCTACCCGCTCGATGCGGCCGCCGTGCTGCTGGTCGAATCCGACGGCGTCGCCGAGGAAGTGGCCGCCGAAATGGCCGAGATCAAGCGCGTGCTGACAGAATCCGGCGCCACCGAGATTCGCGTGTCGAAGGACGAGGCGCAGCGCCTCTTGTTCTGGTCGGGGCGCAAGGCCGCGTTTCCCGCGGTCGGGCGCATCTCGCCCGACTACTATTGCATCGACGGCACGATTCCGCGGCGTGCGCTGCCTACCGTGCTGCGCCGGATCGAGGAGTGGTCGCAGGAATTCGGCCTTGCGTGCGCGAACGTCTTTCATGCCGGCGACGGCAACCTGCATCCGTTGATCCTGTTCGATGCCAACCTGCCGGGGCAGATGGAAAAGACCGTGGAGTTCGGCGATCGCATCCTCGAGCTGTGCATCGAAGTGGGCGGCACGATCACCGGCGAGCACGGCGTCGGCGTCGAGAAACTGAAGACGATGTGCGTGCAGTTCAGCCAGGCCGAGCTCGCGTGCTTTCACGCGATCAAGGCGGCGTTCGACCCGCTCGGCCTGCTCAATCCGGGCAAGGCGGTGCCCACGCTCGCCCGCTGCGCCGAATTCGGTCGCATGCACGTGCATCACGGCGAAATCCGCCACCCGGACATTCCGCGCTTCTGAAGGGCCGCATCGTGAACGCATCGCTGCCTGCAACCGCACTTCCCCGCGCCGAAGCGCTCGCCGGCGTCGTCGACGCATTGGCGTCGCAATACGGCGCGCGCGCGCTCACCACGCATGCGATCCGCGAGCAACACAGCCACGGTGAAGGTCTTGCCGACCCCGCACTACCCGACGTCGTCGTGTTCGCGCACAGCAACGACGAAGTGGCCGGCATCGTCCGCCTGTGCCACGCGGCGCGCGTGCCGGTGATCGCGTTCGGCGTGGGCACGTCGCTCGAGGGGCATGTCGCCGCACTGCGCGGCGGCGTGTGCATCGACCTGTCGCAGATGAACCGCATGCTCGAAGTCAACGTCGACGACCTCGACTGCCGCGTGCAGGCGGGTGTCACGCGCGAGCAGCTCAACGCCGAACTGAAAGGCACCGGATTGTTCTTCCCCATCGACCCGGGCGCGAACGCGACCATCGGCGGCATGGCGGCCACGCGTGCATCCGGCACCAACGCCGTCCGCTACGGGACGATGCGCGAGAACGTGATGGGGCTGACGGTGGTCACCGCCGAAGGCGACGTCGTGCACACTGGCGGCCGCGCGCGCAAGTCGAGCGCCGGCTACGACCTGACGCGACTCTACATTGGCAGCGAAGGCACGCTCGGCATCATCACCGAAATCCAGTTGCGCCTGTACGGACTGCCGGAGGCGATCCTCGCCGCCGTGTGCCAGTACCCCGACCTGGCCAGCGCGACGCACACGGTGATCACCGCGATGCAGATGGGCATCCCGGTGGCGCGCATCGAATTGCTCGACGACGTGCAGATGGATGCCTGCATCCGCTACTCGAAGTTGGAGGGATTCGACGTCAAGCCGACGCTGTTCTTCGAGTTCCACGGCAGCGATGCGTCCGCGCACGAGCAGGCCGAACTGATGCAGCAGATCGCCGCCGACCATGGCGGCAGCGCGTTCCGCTGGGCGAGCGCCACCGAGGAGCGCAACAAGCTGTGGAAGGCGCGCCATAACGCCTACTACGCGGTGCTCGCGCTGAAGCCTGGCTTCCAGGCGTTCGCCACCGATGCCTGCGTGCCGATTTCGCGCCTCGCCGATTGCCTGCTGGAGACGCGCGCCGACGCCGAGCGCGAAGGCATGCTGGCGCCGATCGTCGGGCATGTGGGCGACGGCAACTTCCACCTGGTGCTGCTGTTCGATCCCAAGGATCCACGCGAGCGGCAAAAGGCCGAGGACATCGCACAGCGCGTCAGCGCGCGCGCCATTGCGATGGGCGGCACCTGCACCGGCGAGCATGGCATCGGCATGCACAAGCTCGACGCGCTGGTCACCGAGCACGGCGAGGGCGCGGTCGACCTGATGCGCAGGATCAAGCGCGCGCTGGATCCGCTGGACATCCTCAATCCCGGCAAGACGGTGCCGATGCAGAACCCGAGGCAATGCTGAATGTACAAGCTCTACATAGGCAACAGGAATTACTCGTCGTGGTCGCTGCGCGGATGGCTGCTGGCGAAGCTCTGCGGCCAGCCGTTCGACGAAATCCCGGTGCAGCTGACCGGCACCGGATACAACGCCGCGAACCGTGTGTTCTCGCCGTCGGGGCTGGTGCCGACGCTGCACGACGGTACGACCATCGTGTGGGACACGTACGCGATCGCCGAGTACCTGGCCGAGCGCCATGCCGGCATGTGGCCGGCCGATCCGGTCGCACGCGCGTGGGCGCGCTCGATCAGCGCCGAGATGCACGCGGGCTTTTCGGCGCTGCGCAACGACATGACGATGTGCATCAGGGAGCGCGTCGACGTGCGCCCGTGGTCGGGCGCGCTCGCCGCCAACATTGCGCGCGTGACCGAGCTGTGGAACGTTTCGCGCGAGCACCATGGTGCTGGTGGGGCGTTCCTGTGCGGTCCATTTTCGATCGCCGATGCGTTCTACGCACCGGTCGCATTCCGCTTTCGCACCTACGGTGTCGCGCCGCAGGGTGCGGCCGCGCAGTACCTGCGCGACATGCTCGCGCACCCGTGGCTGCGCGAGTGGGAAGCGGCAGCGCTCGCCGAGACGACGATCGTCGAGGCCGACGAGCCGCGTGTCATCTACCGCGACAAGATAACGGCCGGCGCGGGGTGAGCGGGACTGCCGCCGACGCGTGGGCCGAGCGCATCCGCGAATGCGCGCAGGCGGGCACGCCGATCGCGATCACCGGCGGCGGCAGCAAGCATTTCTATGGCAACGCGGTCGAAGGCGAGCTGCTCGACACGCGCGCACACGCGGGCATCGTCGACTATGAGCCGGTGGAGCTCGTCGTCGTCGCGCGCGCAGGCACTGCGCTCGCCGACATCGAGGCCGCGCTCGCCGCAAAGCGGCAGATGCTGCCGTTCGAGCCGCCGCACTTCGGTGCCGGGGCGACACTCGGGGGCGCGATCGCCGCGGGATTGTCCGGGCCGCGCCGGCCTTACGCGGGCGCTGCGCGCGACCTCGTGCTGGGCGTCAAGGTGATCGACGGCAA
>DATCFA010000296.1:0-2999 GCA_036509805.1 Casimicrobiaceae bacterium | reverse complement strand
GAAGTCGAAGTTCATGCTTTCGCACGGCTGACTTGGCATGGCGGTCCGGCGGCACGGCGCGCAACACGAGCGCGGCGCCAGTTTCCGGGTTGTTGGGTTGGGTTGGTTTGGTTGCCGGGAGCGTCTCCCGGGTCGAAAGGGTTTCGGCTGATGTCCAATCTCGCGACGGTGACGCGCCTCTCCGAGGCGGTGTCCCAGTTCCCCCCTTCGTGGTACTGCGATCCGCAGGTGTTCGCCGCCGAGATGCGCGCGCTGTTTCCGCGCGCACCCGGCTACGTCGGCCACGAGTTGATGACGCCGGCACCCGGCGACTACTTCGCGCTGACCGCGCGCGACAACGCGCAGGCGCTGGTGCGCAGCCACGAGGGCATCGAGCTGTTGTCCAACATCTGCCGCCACCGCCAGGCAATCATGCTCGATGGCCGCGGCAACACGCAGAACATCGTGTGCCCGTTGCACCGCTGGACCTACGACCTCAAGGGCGAACTGCTGGGCGCGCCGCACTTCGCGCAGAAACCCTGCGCGAGCCTCGCGCGCACACCGTTGCGGCGCTTCAATGGCCTCTTGTTCGACGGGCCGCGCGATCCTTCGCGCGACCTCGCAGGACTCGACCTTTCGCGACTCGACTTCGAAGGTTACCGGTTCGACCACCTGCACGTGCACGAGTGCAACTACAACTGGAAGACGTTCATCGAGGTCTACCTCGAGGACTATCACGTCGGGCCGTTCCATCCGGGGCTCGGCCAGTTCGTTACCTGCGACGACCTCGAATGGCAGTTCGCCGAATGGGCCAACGTGCAGTTCGTCGGCGTCAACAACGGCCTCGCCAAGCCGGGCTCGCGCGCGTACGAGCGTTGGCACAAGGCGGTGCTCGAGTTCTATCGCGGCGAAACGCCGCCGCATGGCGCGATCTGGCTGACGTACTACCCGAACGTGATGGTCGAGTGGTATCCGCACGTGCTGGTGGTGAGCACGCTGATTCCCAAGGCCGTCGACAGGACGATCAATATCGTCGAGTTCTACTACCCCGACGAGATCGCGCTGTTCGAGCGCGAATTCGTCGACGCCGAGCGCGCCGCGTACGCGGAAACCTCGCGCGAGGACGACGAGATCGGCGAGCGGATGGACGCCGGACGCCGCGCGCTGTTCGCCGCGGGTCGCAGCGAGATCGGGCCCTACCAGTCGCCGATGGAAGACGGCATGCGCCACTTCCACCAGTTCTACCGCCAGCAGATGGGCACCGCGCTCAACGGGCTGTAAGCGCGCGCGGATGGCGCCGCGCAAGCGCGTAAAATCGTGCTGATGTATGACACGCTGGTCAGCAGCGAGGCGCTCGCGGCGAATATCGACGACCCTTCATGGGTGATCGTCGACGTACGCCACGACCTCGCGCAGCCCGACGACTGGGGCCGCGACCGCTATCGCGACGGCCACCTGCCGCATGCGCAATTCGCGCACCTCGACCGTGACCTGTCGGCGCCGAAGACCGGGCACAACGGTCGCCATCCGTTGCCCGCGCCGGCCGATGCGGCGGCGTTTTTCGGTCGCCTCGGCATCGACCGCAACACGCAAGTCGTCGCCTATGACCAGAACGCCAACATGATTGCATCGCGTCTGTGGTGGATGCTGCGCTGGCTGGGTCACCCGCATGCGGCGGTGCTCGACGGCGGGTTCGACAAGTGGGTGCGCGAACGGCGCACGCTCGTCAAGGACGTGCCCCAGGCGCGCGCCGCGCATTTCGTTATCGGAAAGCTGCTGCCCACGGCAAGCGTGCAGGACGTGCTCGACAACCTTTCCACGCGCGCGCGCTTCGTCGTCGACGCACGCGCGCCCGAGCGCTATCGCGGCGAAGTCGAGCCGCTGGATCCGGTTGCCGGGCACATCCCGGGCGCACACAACTGGCCGTACGTGCGCAACCTCAATGCGGACAACACGTTCAAGTCGCCCGCGGTACTCGCGGCGGCGTTCGCCGAATTCCTCGGCCCGACCGAGCCCTCCAGGATCGTCCAGCAATGCGGCAGCGGCGTCACTGCATGCCACAACATCCTTGCCATGGTGCACGCGGGCTACCCGCCAACAACGCTTTTCCCCGGCTCGTGGAGCGAATGGGTCGCCGACCGCTCGCGGCCCGTCGCCACCGGCCCCCGCTGACGTCGAATAGTCCGCAGTTCCCACGCCGAGTGTTCACGTCCATCGGCGCCCAAATGGTTTCATCCTGCAGCCGGTTGCTTTCGTCGCATTGCGATTGAAGCAGCGCGGAGGCGTTGCGTAATGTGCACACAACAAAGCGTCTGCATGATCAGAACGCGAAATGCAACCACTCGATGGAGCTGACATGGACATGCATCACGGAAGACTCGTACCCGGCCTGGTCGCCACCGTCGCTGGCGCGGCGTTGGCCGGCGCTTACCTCGCAGCCGCAGGGCTCGGCGCCGACATCGGCAATTCCCCGGCATCGCTGGCGATGGTCTTCGCGGTTTTCCTCGTGCCGGGCTGCGCGAGTGCGCTGGTGATGGAACTGCGTGCGCGCGCACGCCGCAACGTGGCGCCGGCGTTGGCGTTCGTGGACGCCGTGCGACCGCCATTCCCCGCCGCCGAAGCGGTGGCCGATGTCCGCTGTCTTACGCAGGCACGCGTCGATCGCCGGGTACGCCAGCGCCGTAGTACTGCGGCCGCCGTACGCCAGCCGATGGCGATCGGTTGACGCAGCAACTGCAGCGTTCGCCGGCGGCCGGCGCGTGATCGCGCAGTAGCGCGCTGCGCCGAGGCGGCGGCGCGGCGGCGAGACGGCGGCGTCTTTCAGCGCCTGCGATTGCAGGCAGTGCGCGCGACACGCAAGCGGGTATTCGCCAGCGTAAGCCGTACGGATGCATTAATCTGGCGTCCATGATCGTCCGTTGCACTGGCGCCCTGATCGGCGTGCTGGCGTTGGCGCCTGTCGCCGGGGCCACCGGCATCACGCATGCGCGCAACCTCGCGGCAGCGTGCGCCGCGTGCCA
>DATCFA010000295.1:0-4019 GCA_036509805.1 Casimicrobiaceae bacterium | reverse complement strand
GACGCGGGCGTGATCGCGCGCGACGTGGCGCGCGATGTGGCACTGCGTCGGCCGGTGGCTGCGAACAGCGCCGCCGCCGATGCCATCAAGCAGGCAGTGCGTCGCGCGCGGCTCGCAGCGCTGGCGCGATGGAAGCGCGCGATCGGCGTGGCGAAGCCGCGCTGAGTTACCGCGTCAGACGCGATCGGCGCGACGAAGCTGCGCCAGGCGCCGCGTCAGACGCGATAGGCGACCGCGCGCAACAGGTCCGCGCAACGCCGCATCGCATGCCTCACCGGCCACGGCAGCGGTGCCGCACCCGCTTCCAGCGCCATCGCGCCGTGGCGCGCTTCATCCGCGCGCATCTGCTCGACGATCGCGCGGCTTTTCGCGTCGTCGGCGGGCAGGCGTTCCAGTTGGCGGCCCAGGTGCTCCTCGACCTGGCGTTCGGTCTCGACGACGAAGCCCAGGTTGCTGCGATCGCCGGCCAGCGAGGTCAGCGCGCCGATGGCGAACGAGCCGGCATACCACAGCGGATTGGCGAGCGATGGCCGGCTGCCGAGCTCGTCCAGCCGCTGCGACGTCCACGCGAGGTGGTCGGCCTCCTCGCGCGCGGCATTCGCGTGCAGCAGCCTGGTGGCATCATCGCGCGCGCACAGCGCCTGCGCCGAGTACAGCGCCTGCGCGCACACTTCGCCGGCGTGGTTGACGCGCATCAGCGCTGCCGCGTGGCCGCGCTCGTCTGCGCTCATCACGTCGTCGGCGATCGCGGCACCCGGCACCGGGCGCGCACTCGCCGTGACGCCGGCGAGCGTGCGCAATGCTCGGTCGAATGCGCCGATCCACTCGTCGATGCGCGCGGGGGTCGTGGCCATCGGCGCAGTGTAGCAACATCGTTTGCGCGTCGATGTCGGCGATGCGCCGACCGCGCATTCGGAGCTTCGCCGATCGATCGGCGGCAGCACTCGCGCGCACAGTCGGCGCATTGCAACGACCCGAGGATCGACAATGCCCGATGCCGCCACCCGCAAGCGCGCCGCTGCCGACAAGCGCCAGGGCAAGTCCGCCGGCACGCAAGCCGGCGAATACGTGAAAAAGGAAATGGACCACATCCGCGAAGGCAAGCATGGCGCGCGTTCGGCCAAGCAGGCGATTGCCATCGGGCTGTCGAAGGCGCGCCGCTCGGGCGTTGCATTGAAGACGTCGAAGACCGCATCGGCCACGACCCGCAAGAAGGCCGCGCAGGATAGCGCCGCCGCGCATGACGGCGCCCACAAGGTCGATGCCAGGCGCTCCCGCGCGACCGAGAACGCGTTGAAGCACGAAGGCAGCGCCGCCGCGTCGCCGGCGGCGCTGCGCAGGCACGCGACGGCGGCCGCGAAAAAGCGCACGCCTGCCGCGAGATCGGCCTCCGCGAAAAAAGCCGCACGCACGCGCGCCGGCGGGAAGTAAATGCCTTGATCGCGGCGACGGGCCGCGGGCCGTCAAGTTTGGCGATTCTGCCGCACCAACGCAGCGAGGCCGTCGATGCGTTCGCCGATGACGTCCAGCACGATCGCTCCGGCACTTGTCGGCTCGGCTTCGGCTTTGGCGATGGTCATCAGGCGCTTGTGCATTCTGTGCGCCTCGTCGACGGCGCTGCGCGCCCCCGCCGTGTCGCCGCGCGCGAGGCACAAGTGGCCGTTGCGCAGGCAGTCGAACATTTGCTTCGCCATGTCCTCGACCAGGCGCCTGTCGGCCATCGAGTTGTCATCCTCAGGTAGCTGTTCGAGCCCGGGCGCGTGCAATGCACGCACCCGTGGCCGCTGTGCAGGCTACAAAATAGCAGGATTTTCCCGGTTCTGGCGAGTGCCCGCTTGCCGATGGCGGGCGGCGCCCCGCCAAAAAAACGGGTGCCCGAGGGCACCCGTTCCACTTCCTTGAGAGACTCTTTTGCGTCTGTAGATCGCCTTAGAAGAAGACGACCAGGCCGACGACGAGGCCCTTCAGCTTGGAGCCCGCGGCCGGGACACCTTGCGCCGCATTGATGTTGAAGTTGTAGCCAGCTTGCGATTCGTTGCCGATGTAGTGGTAACCAACGTACGTCAACGTGCGCTTCGACAGCGGATAGGAGTACGAAATTTCGGCTTCCGGCGCCGCAGTGTTGTCGCCCTTGGCTACGCCACCCACCGCGCCAGCAGCGCGCGTGCAACCGACGGTGTTGATGTCGCAGGCCGAGCCCTTGCCGTCGAACGCCTTGGCGCCATAGAGGTAGATCTGGCCCGGACCGACGTTGATCGTTCCCGAAACGCCGAAGTAGTCGCGGTGCACGTCGCCGCTCGGCACCTCGTACTTCAGACGTTCCCAGAGACCGGCAAGACGGAACACGCCGAAGTTGTAGGCGCCGGTGGCCGTCAGGTCATAGTCGTCGAGGCCATTGCCGCGAACGTTGTTGTTCGCTTCATAGCCAACGCCGGCCTGGATCGGGCCGTTGTTGTAGTAGGCGGCCGTGCCCCAGACATACGCGTGCAGACGCTGCGAGGCAATGGAACCGTAGGTGATGCCGCCTTGGCCAGACGATGCGTCGAACTGCGAAACTTGCGTGCTGAACGAAACGCCGTTGATGCGCGGCGAGTCGTAGCGCACCGAGTTGGCGAGTCGTTCGTCGAAGCCGCCGGCCGTCTTGGCGAGCCCACCTTGCGCCCACACCGAAGCCGTCGACAGCAGCGACGTGGTCAGCGTCGGGACATTACCGAAGATCGGATGCAGATCGTCGAGCGGCGCCAGGAAGTTACCGATCTTGAACGTGCCCCAGCCACCTTGCAGGCCGGCGAAGGTTTCGCGCGAGCCGAGCACGCCACCGCCGGTATCGGTGTTGACGTTGGACTCGATCTGGAAAATGGCGTTGAGACCGCCACCCAGCGACTCGGTGCCACGTACGCCCAAGCGCGACGAGTTCGAACTGACTTGGTAGAAGTTCCCCTTCGTGCCGTCCGACTGCGGAAGATTCATCAGGACTTCCGCGGTCATGTTCAAGCGACCGTAAAGCGTGACGTTCGCGGTCTGCGCCTGCGCTGCGAGCGGTAGTGCAAATGCGCTCGCAATGGCGACAGCGACGAGCTTTCTTTTCATGGAGTCTCTCCTCTAACGGATAAAATTGGCAAGAAACAAAGGGTTCTGCATCTGCCGTCGGAACCTTCTCAGGTCGAACGAGAAGTTGGGACCATTGTGCCAAAGCGGGGAAAACATTGGCAAGCTGCGCTTAGACGCGGGTTCGAGACACTTCCCGGCTGTTGTGTCGTAGCAACAAATGAGGCGCCATCGGATTCTTGCCGCAACTCCACGGTGTATCATCCAAGTCCATGAATGATAAGAATAATACGCGTGGTTAACCACGCTTGCCCGCGCATTGGCGAAGAAATCGCGCGCATTGTCGAGCCGGCGTGCGCAGCGTCGGCGCCAATCCGCGGCGAACGCGCCAAACACCTGTCGATCGCGGGCCGCGGCGCGCGTTTTGGAGCAGGATAAATCGTGCCGATCGCCGCTTTGGCGACGATCGTCGCCGCAAGCCTCGCTGTGGCGATTTTGCTGCGCGCAGCCGCGTGGCTGCCAATGGCCAGGCCGAGCGCGCGCTCGCTGCACGTGCGGCCGGTACTGCGGGTCGGCGGCCTCTCGATCATCGCGGGCGTGGCGGCCGGATTGGCCTGGTGGCCGGCGTTGCCGGGATTTTCGCCGCATGCGGCCGGCGTGCTGGGGATGGCGCTGGTACTCGTCGCCGCGGTTTCGCTGATCGACGACTGGCGCGCTGTGCGGGCGCGCACGCGACTCGCCGTGCAGTTCGTCGCGGCATTCGCAGTGGCGGCCACATTCCCGCTTGCCATCGGCGCCATGTTCGCGGCGATGCTGGCGATGATGTGGATGGCGAACCTCGTCAATTTCATGGATGGCAGCGACGGCGTCGCGGCGTCGGCGGCGATCTGCGGCTTCGTCGCGTATGCGGCGGCCGCGCACGTCAGCGGCGCCGCTGCGCTGCCGTTCATCTGCATCGCCCTCGCGTGCCT
>DATCFA010000294.1:0-3041 GCA_036509805.1 Casimicrobiaceae bacterium | reverse complement strand
GGGCGACCTGTCCGGGCGCCGCGGCCAAGTGACGGGCACGCGCACGCTGCAGGCCGGTTCGCTGGCGGTCGAGGGGCAGGTGCCACTGTCCGAGCTCGACGGCTATGCGGCACGGCTCAAGGCGATGACCGCGGGCCACGGCGCGTATTCGATGGCACTGTCGCACTACGAGCCGGCGCCGCCGGCGCTGCAGACGCAACTCGCCGCCGAGCATGCGAAGCATCGCAAGCACGAGGAAGACTGAACGCGCGCCGATAAGCCGCAATTGTGCGGCGCGCCGGCCGCAGGTTAAAATGCCGCCCATGGGTGCGCTCGTCAACCTCACGCACCACTTCCTGATCGCCATGCCTGCCATGGCCGATCCGCGTTTTGCAAACACACTGGCGTATATCTGCGAGCACGGGCCCGACGGCGCCGTCGGCATTGTCGTCAACAAGCCGATCGACATGACGTTGCCATCGCTGTTCCGCCAGATCGACGTTCCCTTGTCCGGCGACCGCTTCGCGTCGGCCCCGGTGCTGCTCGGCGGCCCGGTGCAGTGCGACCGCGGATTCGTGCTGCATCGGCCGCTCGGCAACTGGCATTCGACGCTGGCGGTCGACGACGGCGTCGGCCTGACGACGTCCAAGGACGTACTCGAGGCGGCGGCACGCGGCGAAGGTCCCGACGATTTCCTGGTGTCCCTCGGCTACGCCGGATGGGGCGCCGGCCAGCTCGAGCAGGAGCTCGCTGCCAACGCGTGGCTGACTGTCGAGGCCGACCCCGGCGTGATCTTCGAGCTTCCCGCCGAGCGCCGCCGGCCGGCGGCGATGCAGTTGCTGGGCATCGATTTCTCACGGCTGTCCGAGGACGTCGGGCACGCGTGAATGCAGACGACGAAAGCCCCGCTTGCCGCGGCCACCGTGCTGGCATTCGACTTCGGCACGCGGCGCATCGGCGTGGCCGTCGGCAACACGATCACGCGCACCGCGGCAGCGTTGACGACGATCGAAATGGCGGACGAGCGCGCACGGATGGAGGCGATCGCTACACTCGTGCACGACTGGTCGCCGGCGCAACTCGTCGTCGGCGTGCCCTTGCATGCCGACGGCGCCGAGCACGCGATGACCGAGCGCGCGCGCGTGTTCGCGCGTCAGTTGGCGCGACGCTTTGCGCTGCCGGTGGCCGCGGCCGACGAGCGCTACACCACCGAGATTGCGCAGCAGATGCTCGACGCGTCGGCGACGCCACGCGCGCGCCATCGCGCGCTGCGCGACCGGGTGGCGGCGCAGGTGATCCTGCAGGGCTGGTTCGATGACCCCGATGCTGCCTGACGCCGAAGCGACGCTGACGGTGCTCGCCGACCGCATGCGCGGCGGCGTGGCGCCGGACGCCGCGTTCGTCGGCATCTATTCGGGCGGCGCATGGATCGCCGAACGCCTGGCGAAGATGCTGGGCCAGGAGCATCGCGTCGGGTTCCTCGACGTGTCTTTCTACCGCGACGACTACGAGCGCGCAGGATTGAAGGCCAATGCGCGACGCAGCACGCTGGACTTCGACGTGGCGGGTGCGACAATCGTGCTGGTCGACGACGTGCTGTTCACCGGACGCAGCGTGCGTGCGGCGATCAACGAACTGTTCGACTACGGGCGTCCGGCGGCGATCGAGCTCGCCGTGCTGGTCGACCGCGGCGGCCGTGAGCTGCCGGTCGAGGCGACGTACGTGGGGGCGCGGCTGGCGGTCGCGCGCAACCTCGACATCGTGCTGTCGCGCGATGCCGGCGGACTGCTCGCGCTGGGCGCCGAAGCGCGCGCGGGCGACTGAGGCAATGGGCGCGCGCATGCGCAATCCGCAGCTCGGCAAGGATGGCGAGCTCACGCACCTGCTGACGCTCGAGGGCCTGCCCGAGGCGGTGATCACGCAGATCCTCGACACGGCGGTGCCTTTCGCGTCGATCGGCGAGCGCGAAGTGAAGAAGGTTCCGCTGTTGCGCGGCAAGGCGGTGTTCAACCTCTTTTTCGAGAACTCGACGCGCACGCGCACGACGTTCGAAATCGCCGCCAAGCGGCTGTCGGCCGACGTGATCAACCTCAACATCGGCGCGTCGTCGACCAGCAAGGGCGAGTCGGTGCTCGACACGATCGACAATCTGACGGCGATGGACGCCGACATCTTCGTCGTCCGCCATTCGGAATCAGGCGCGCCGCACCTGATCGCCGCGCACCTCAATGCCATCGGCCGCCGGCATGTGCACGTAGTCAACGCAGGCGATGGCCGGCACCAGCATCCGACGCAGGGGCTGCTCGACCTCTTCACGATCCGTCACTACAAGCACGACTTCCGCAACCTGTCGGTGGCGGTCGTCGGCGACGTGCTGCATTCGCGCGTCGCGCGCTCGCTGATCCAGGGCCTCGCCACCGTAGGCACACCGGACATCCGCGTCGTCGCGCCCAACACGCTGGTGCCTGCGCGCGTCGAGTCGCTCGGCGTGCGCGTGTTCAACGACATGCGCGAGGGCATCAAGGACTGCGATGTTGTCGTGATGCTGCGGCTGCAGAGCGAGCGCATGCGCGGCGCCCTGCTGCCGTCGGTCGGCGAATACTTCAAGCACTACGGGCTGACACCCGAGAAGCTCGCGCTGGCGAAGCCCGACGCGATCGTCATGCACCCGGGGCCGATGAACCGTGGCGTCGAGATCGACTCGGCCGTCGCCGACGGCGAGCGCTCGGTGATCCTGCCGCAGGTGACGTTCGGCATCGCCGTGCGCATGGCGGTGATGAGCATCATCGCCGGCAGCCAGGGGCCGCGGACATGAGGATCGCCATTGTCGGCGGGCGTGTCGTCGATCCCGCAGCCGGCACCGAACGCGTCGCCGACGTTCACCTCTACGCGGGCAAGATCGCGGCCATCGGCGCACCGCCTGCGCAAGGGTCGCCCGAGCGCACGATCGATGCGCGCGGGCTCGTCGTGTGCCCGGGGCTCGTCGACCTCGCGGCGCGGCTGCGCGAGCCCGGCTTCGAGCACAAGGCGACGCTCGAGTCCGAGCTCGACGCTGCGTGTGC
>DATCFA010000293.1:0-5912 GCA_036509805.1 Casimicrobiaceae bacterium | reverse complement strand
CGACTACTATTTCGCCACGCGCGACGTGTACGCGACGCTCGGCGACGACGCCCCTGTCGAGACCGCGTTCCTGCTCGAGCCTTTCGCGCGCAATACTGCCGGTGCCGTCACGCTGGGCGCGCTCTACGTCGCCGAGCGTTTCGGGGGTGACGTGCCGCTGCTGGTGATGCCCGCCGATCACCTGATCCGCCGCCACGGCGATTTCGCGCGTGCGGCATTGCGCGCGGCCGACGTCGCACGAATGGGCAGGCTCGTCACCTTCGGCGTGCGCCCGACGCATCCGGAAACCGGCTTCGGCTACATCGAATGTGGCGCGCCGCTCGACGATGCGCTGCCGCGTGCGCAGGTCGTCACGCGCTTTATCGAAAAGCCGCAGCGCGCCGACGCGCAGCGCTTCCTGCTCGACGGCTCGCACGTGTGGAACGCCGGCATTTTCTGCTTCACCGCCGACGTGCTGCTGGCAGCGCTGGCGCAGTACGCACCCGCCGTGCTCGACGCGGCACGCGGGGCCTGGCAGGCACGCACAGCGAACGCGCTCGCCGCCATCGAATTCGATGCCGTTTCGTTCGCACGGATGCCCGATATCTCGCTCGACTACGCGGTGATGGAAAAGGCATCCAACACCGCGGTCGTGCAGGCCGACTTCGACTGGAGTGATGTCGGCTCCTGGCAGGCGCTTTCCGACCTCATCGCACCCGACAGCGACGGCAACCGCGGGCAGGGCCAGCACGTGTCGATCGGCACACGCGGCACGTTCGTGCATGCGGGCGATCGCATTGTCGCCACCGTCGGCGTCGACGACCTGGTGATCGTCGAGACGGCCGACGCGGTGCTCGTCGCCCATCGCGACCACCTGCAGCGTGTCAAGGAGGTGGTGGGCGAGCTCAAGCTGCGCGGCCACGAGGCGTACCGCACGCACCGGACGGTGACGCGGCCGTGGGGTGCGTACACGGTGCTGCAGGAAGGGCCTCGCTACAAGATCAAGCGCATCGAGGTCAAGGCAGGCGCCGCGCTGTCGCTGCAGATGCACGAGCGCCGCAGCGAGCACTGGGTGGTGGTCGAAGGCGAGGCGCGCGTGACGCGCGGCGACGAGTCGTTCGTGCTCGCCGCCAACGAATCGGCCTATATTCCGGCCCGCACCCGGCACCGGCTCGAAAACACGGGTTCGACGCCGCTGTCGATCATCGAGGTGCAGTGCGGTGACTACGTCGGCGAAGACGACATCGTGCGCTTCGACGACCGCTACGGGCGCCTGCCCGCCTAGTCGTTAATGTTCGGCGCCTGCGGGCGCGATGATCACCGCGTGGCGGCTGGTGATGAAGATGCCCGCAAGGATGAGGCCGATGCCCGCGACGTGAAACGCGGCGAGCCGTTCGTCGAGGAACACCCACGCGAGAATCACGCCGAACACCGGCATCAGGTTCATGAATAGACCGGCGACGCTGGCGCCCACTTCGGCGACGCCGCGATTCCAGAAAATGTACGCGAATATCGACGAGAACAGCGCGAGCACGGCGATCACGCCCGCGTTCTGCCACGTCCAGTGCATCGGATGGCCGAGCAGCGTCTCCGCTACGTAGAGCGGCAGCACGCAGCAATCGCCGACGACGGCGATGACGAACAGGAACGCCAGCGTGTCGATGCCGGTGGGCCGCCGCCGCAGCAGGATCGAATACGCCGACCATAGCGCCATCGACGCCACGATGAACAGGTCGCCGGCATTGAGCCTGAACCCGGCCAGCGCCGCAAGCGACCCGTGCGACAGGATCGTCATCACGCCGATCAACGACACCAGGACACCGCAAAGCTGCATGCGCGACAGGCGCTCACCCAGGAACGCCCACGAGAACGCGACGATCATCACCGGGATGAACGAGTTGAGGATGACGCCGTTGGTCGCCGTCGTGTAGTTGAGGCCAAGATACGCGAGCGCGTTGTGCACGCCGACACCCACGCTGCCCATGACGAGCAGGATTCGCCAGTGCGCGCGAATTTGCGGCCAGTCGCGACGCAAACGCGGCCACGCGAACGGCGCCAGCATCACGATCGCGCAAAGCCAGCGAAAGAACGTCAGCGCCATCGGCGGAATCTCGCCGGAGACCCCGCGCCCGACGATCCAGTTGCTCGCCCACAGCAGCGATGACAGCGTCAGCAGCAGGTAGGCGGACTGATGATGACGGTGGCGGATGGCATTGGACATCGTGCGCATTGTACGAGCAGGGGTGCCGGTTATAATCGACGTTTCGTATCCCACGTGATGCTGCATTCGATGTCGACGACACCCGTTGCCACCGCGGCGGACGCCAACGCGACATCGACTCCGCCGGCTGCGATCGCGGCGAAGCCCGCCGCGGCGTTCCCGCGCGATCTACCCTCGCTCGTCGCAGCGCTACCTGCTGCGGGACAGCGCAGCGCGCTGGCACCGCTCGCCGGATCCGCCGACGCGCTGGCGATCGCGGAACTCGCCTCCGCGCCAGGCATCGCGCATCGCACGGTCGCGGTCGTCTGTGCCGATGCGTTGTCGGCGCAGCGCCTGATCGACGAAATCGCGTGGTTCGCACCCGCGCTGCGGGTGGCGCCGTTTCCGGACTGGGAAACGCTGCCGTACGACCACTTCTCGCCGCACCAGGATCTCGTGTCCGAACGGCTGGCTACGCTCTACCGGCTGTCGCGCGGCGAATGCGATGTCGTCGTCGTTACCGCGAGCACCGCGCTCTACCGGCTGGTTCCCGCGGAATATCTCGCCGCGCGCACGTTCTTCCTGTCGCAGGGAACCCGGCTCGACGTCGACGGCTTGCGCGCCCAGCTCGCACTCGCCGGTTACCAGCACGTGACGCAGGTGGTCGCGCCCGGCGAATTCAGCGTCCGCGGCGGCCTGATCGACCTGTTTCCGACCGGGTCGGCCGTTCCCTACCGTCTCGACCTTTTCGGCGACGAGATCGAGTCGATCAAGACGTTCGACGCCGACACGCAACGCACGCTCTATCCGATGCGCGATGTGCGGCTGCTGCCCGCGCGCGAGTTTCCGCTCGACGAGGAAGGCCGGTCGCGCTTTCGCTCGCGCTTTCGCGAGGTGTTCGAAGGCGATCCGTCGAAGACCGGCATCTACCGCGACATTTCCAACGGCATCGCGCCCGGTGGCATCGAATACTGGCTGCCGCTGTTCTTCGATCACACGGCGATGTTCACCGACTACCTGCCGCCCGCGACCACCGTCGTGATGCACAACGACGTCACGCACGCCGTCGAACAGTTCTGGCAGGACACCGATGCACGCTACCGCTTGTTGCGTGGCGACAAGTCGCGGCCGCTGCTGCCGCCGGTGGACATGTTCGTGCCCGTCGACGCGTTCTACGGCGCGCTGAAGCCGTTTGCGCGCGTCGACGTGCGCAGCGCAGCCGCGGTGGATGCCGACAACGCGCGCGCGCCCACGCGCACGCTGCCGCCGCTGGCCGTCGACCGGCGCGCCGCCGACCCGCTCGCGGCGTTGAAGACGTTCATTGCCAACACGCCGGCACGCATTGCGATCTGCGCCGATACCGCCGGACGCCGCGAGACGATGCAGCAATTCTTCGCCGAGTACGGCGTGCGTCCGCTGGTCAGCGACGGTTTCGCCGCATTCGCCGCCGATCCCGCGCAACGGCTCGCGCTGATCGCAGCACCGCTGCATGCCGGGTTCGCATGGCCGGACGCCGGGCTCGTGTTCGTTACCGAGGCGGAGCTCTACGCGGGTACCGTGCGCCGCACGCGCCGCGATGCCGCGCGGCGCTCGAACGTCGACGCGATGGTGCGCGACCTTTCCGAGGTTCGCGTCGGCGATCCGGTCGTGCACGAGCAGCACGGCATCGGTCGCTACCTCGGATTGGCGACGCTCGACCTGGGCGACGGCGCCAATGAATACCTGCAACTGATGTACGCCAACGACGCCAAGCTGTACGTACCGGTGTCGAGCCTGCATCTGATCTCGCGCTACGCGGGCGCTTCGGGCGAAGCGGCGCCGCTGCACGAGCTCGGCAGCGGGCAATGGGAAAAGGCGAAGCGCCGAGCGGCGCAACAGGCGCACGACACTGCCGCGGAGCTTCTCAACATCTACGCGCAGCGCGCGGCGCGGCAGGGCCATCAGTTCAAGCTCGACATGCACGACTACGACGCATTCGCCGCCGGCTTCGCGTTCGAGGAGACCGCCGACCAGCAGGCAGCGATTCAGGCGGTGATCACCGACCTCACGTCCGCCTATCCGATGGACCGCCTGGTCTGCGGCGACGTCGGCTTCGGCAAGACCGAAGTTGCGCTGCGTGGCGCATTCGTCGCACTTGCCGACGGCGCGCAGGTGGCGCTGCTGGTGCCCACCACGCTGCTCGCCGAGCAGCACTTCAAGCTCTTCAGCGAGCGGTTTGCCGACTGGCCGGTGAAGATCGCCGAGCTGTCGCGGTTTCGCTCCGCGAAGGAGGTCAAGGCGGCGATCGCAGGTCTTGCGGAAGGCTCGATCGACCTCGTCATCGGCACGCACAAGCTCATCCAGCCGGACGTCAAGTTCAAGAACCTGGGCCTGGTGATCATCGACGAGGAGCACCGGTTCGGCGTGCGCCAGAAGGAGCAGCTGAAGCGGCTGCGCGCCGAGGTCGACGTGCTGACGCTCACCGCGACGCCCATCCCGCGCACGCTGGCGATGTCGCTCGAAGGCTTGCGCGATTTCTCGGTGATCGCCACCGCACCGCAGCGCCGGCTGTCGATCAAGACCTTCGTCGCGCCGCAATCGGCAGGCGTCATCCGCGAAGCCTGCCTGCGCGAACTGAAGCGCGGCGGGCAGATCTATTTCCTGCACAACGATATCGACACCATCCGCTCGACGGCCGAGCGTCTGACGCAGCTCTTGCCGGAGGCACGGCTCGCGGTCGCGCACGGACAGATGGCCGAGCGCGACCTGGAGCACGTAATGCGCGACTTCTATGCGCAGCGCATCAACCTGCTGGTGTGCTCGACGATCATCGAAACCGGCATCGACGTGCCCACCGCCAACACGATCATCATCGAGCGCGCCGACCGCTTCGGCCTGGCCCAGCTGCACCAGCTGCGCGGTCGCGTCGGCCGCTCGCATCACCAGGCGTATGCATACCTGCTGACGCCACCGCCCGACGCGCTGTCGGCGCAGGCGGCGAAGCGTCTCGAGGCGATCCAGATGATGGAGGACCTGGGCTCGGGCTTCTACCTGGCGATGCACGACCTCGAAATCCGTGGCGCCGGCGAAGTACTGGGCGACTCGCAGTCGGGCGAGATGGCCGAGGTGGGCTTCCAGCTCTACAACGACATGCTGCGCGCCGCGGTGTCGGCGCTGCGCGCCGGCCACGAGCCCAACCTCAACGAGCCGCTCGGTGTCACCACCGAAATCAGCCTGCACGTGCCCGCGCTGCTGCCGGCGACCTACTGCAACGACATTCATGAGCGGCTGGTGATCTACAAGCGATTCGCGAGCGCCGACACCAATGACGAGATCGACGCGCTGCAGGAAGAGCTGATCGACCGCTTCGGACCGCTGCCGGAGCAGGCGGCAGCGCTGGTCGCATGCCACCGGCTGCGGCTTGCGGCGAAGCTGATGGGTGTGGTCAAGATCGACGCCGGCCCCGAGCGCACGACACTGCAGTTCGTCAAGGCGCCGCCATTCGATCCGGGCGCGCTGATCCTGCTGGTGCAGCGCGACGGGCACATCCGCTTCGCAGGCCCCGACCGGCTGCGCATCGACCGCGCGGCGCCGACGCTCGCCGAGCGCGTGCTGCTCGTTCACGATTTCCTGCGCAAGCTCGCATGAGCGGCGCCGCGGACGCGCGGCTGCGGTTGCCGCCGAACGTGCGCGTCTTCGTCCGCGACTGGCTGTCGGCGAACAACGTGCTGCTGAAAGGCAGCGATGGCCATGT
>DATCFA010000292.1:0-7713 GCA_036509805.1 Casimicrobiaceae bacterium | reverse complement strand
TTGTTACGGCAACGCAGTAATGTCCGGTCTTGGCAAAGTAGAGATGTCCGGTACGTTAGGACCTCCACGCGTCTGGGGGTTCGATGGAGACCGGAATGAGTCAGCAGGAGTTGCAGCGGGTCGAAGTTATTGCATTGCGCAGATCCGGGCGAATCAGTCAGGCGGAGGCTGCCCGGCGGCTGAAAGTCAGCGTGCGCCAGGTGCACCGCCTGGAAGCCAAGGTCGCGGCGAGTGGTCCGGCGGGACTGCGTTCGGCACGGCGCGGCCGGCCGAGCAATCGCCGCATTGCTCCCGAAACCCGGTTGCAAGCAGCGGCTTTGATCCGCGTGCATTACGCGGATTTCGGGCCCACCCTGGCCAGCGAGTACCTGCAGGAGCGTCATGCCATTGCTCTGTCCAAGGAAACGGTGCGCAAGATCATGATCGCGGCCAAGCTGTGGCGTCCGCAGCGCGGTGCGGCGGCGCGCGTGCATGCCTTGCGCGAGCGCCGGGCATGCTTTGGCGAATTGATTCAAATCGATGGCTCCATGCATGCCTGGTTCGAGGAGCGTGGGCCACGCTGTTGCCTGCTGGTGTTCATCGATGATGCCACCAGCCGCCTGACCCAACTGCACTTTGTGCCGCAGGAATGCACGCTGGGCTACATGCAGGCGTTGCATGGCCATATCCGCCAGCACGGCATGCCGATGACGCTCTACAGCGACCGCCATGGCATCTTTCGGGTCAATCTGGGGGACGCCCGCGATGATGCCCGCTCGCAATTCGGACGGGCGCTGGCCACGCTGGGCATCGAAAGCATCTGTGCCAACTCACCACAGGCCAAAGGCCGCGTGGAACGCGCCAACGGCGTGCTGCAGGATCGCCTGCTGAAAGCCCTGCGCGTCGACGGCATCAGTTCCATCGACGAGGCCAATGCATGGCTGCCGCGCTTCATCGAATGTCACAACGCGCGTTTTGCCGTCGCGCCCTTCGATTCCCGCGATGCCCATGCCCCTCATCATCCCGGTGACGATCAATCCCTGCGGCAGGTACTGGCCAAGCACTACCCGCGCGTGCTGTCGAAAAACCTGAGCTGCCAGTTCCATTCCACGCTGCTACAGATCCAGCCGCCCGCCAGCGCCAGCTTGCGCGGTGCCAAGGTCACTGTGCTCGAGCACTTCGATCAATCGATCGACGTGCTGTGGCGTAACGCCAGCCTGCTTTACAGCGCCATGGTCAAACCCCGCGCCGCCCCGGTGGAGCAAGGACGCAAGGAAGTAAGCATGCCCACCAAAAACCGGCCGATCACCCGTCCACGACCCAATCACCCTTGGAGAACCACACCAATCGGCGCCATAAGCCCCGAATTCGTCAGACGATAATTCAACCAGCACACCGGACATTTCTACTTTGCCCGGGACCGGAAATTTCTACTTTGCCTTGACAGTGCTTGGCTGCGACTGCGCAGATGCTCGCCAAGCCGCGCCCGCCGACTGTAGACTTGCGGCTGTTTCGCGATTTCCGCCGACAGGCAGCCGCGCAAGCACGGCGCCGGGGCACCTTCCGGACGTTCTGGCCCGACCGTCAAAACCACCGCATTCGCAACCGATGCCCAGCGCGCGCACTCACAAGAAGCCCTCCACCCGGCGCGCCGGCAGCAGCGCGGCCAAGGCGCGCTCTGCGACGGTCGAACACACCCGCGAGCTGGCTTGGGCCGGGCAGCATGCCGCCGCCATCGACGCAGCCACGGCAGCGCTGACAGAACGCGGCCTCGCGGTCACCGCACGCCTCGACCTCCTCGGATTGCGTGCCGAGAGCCGGATCGCACGCGGCAACCTCGTCGACGCAGGTGCAGACGCAGCGTCGATGCGCGCGCTCGCCACCACCCAGTCCAGCCACTCTGCCATGGAAGCGTGGATGGCACAGGCGCTGTGCACGCTCGCCATCGTGCAGATGCGCGCGAGCGAATTCGACACCGCGGTCAAGTCGTCGAAGGCGGCGGTCAAGGCGGCACGCGCAGCGAAGCATCCGGCACTCGAAGCGCTCGCGTTGCTGCGCCTCGCGGAATCGCAGTTCCGCGTCAACGACGCCGAGCACGCGCTCGCGAACGCGACGCTTGCGGCAGCGAAGTTCGACGCGTTGCGCGACGTCGCCGGCAAGGGGCGTGCGCTGTGGGCGCATGCCATCGCGCTCAGCTATCTCGATCGCTTCGCCGAGGCCATCGCATTGCTCGAGCAGTCGCTCGCCTGTGCGCGGCGCGCCGGCGACCACTACGGCATGGGCAACGCGCTCAACGGGCTCAACAATGCCAGCTCCGACCTGGGCGCCAAGCTCGAGTTGCTGAAGCAGGCGCACGCCGCGTTCGTGCGGTCGGGTCACCCCGAACGGCAGGCCACTACGATGTCGAACAGCGGAAACGTCTACACGTGGCTGGGCCTCTACCGGCGCGCGAGGCGTGTGTATGCCGCCGCCGGCGAGCTGGGTGGCAGCGCCGGCGCCCGGGCGCTCGCAATCGGTGCCGTCGCCCAATTGTCGGACGTGGAAGCCGAGCTGGGCAACATGGGTCGCGCGCGCGCGCTCTATGAGCAGTGGAAATCGCAGGCCGGGGCCATCAATGACCCCTCGATGAAACTGCAGATGCACCACAGCAGCGCCGTCCTTTCGCTTGGGCAGGGCGATCCGGCGATGGCATTGCGCGAATTCCGGCGCCATCTGAAGCTGGTGCGAGCCGCAGGCGCGCGCCTTGGCGAGGCCGACACGCTCGCGTGGATCGCAAAGGCGCAACTGGCGCTGGGCAACGTGCGGGACGCGATGGCGACGACGCGCCGCGCGGTGCGGCTGATCGGCGAGTTCGGCCTCACTCCAGGCGGAGTCTATACGCTGGGGCCGATCTGGTGGCAGCACAGCCGCGTGATGTCGGCGAACGGCCTCGAATTCGAGGCCCGCGACGCACTGGAGCAGGCGTATCGGGCGGTGTGCGCGCGCATTGCCAACGTCGGCGACGAAGGACTGCGCCGCAACTTCCTCAACAAGCCGCAGGATCATCGCGACATCATCCGCGCATGGGTCGCGGACGCCGCCAGGAGGCGCCTTGCCCCTGCCCGCCTGCGCGAGCATCTCGCCGGCGAAGCCAACCTGCGCGAGCCGTTCGAGCGGCTGGTCGACACCGGCGTGCGTCTCAACGAACTGCGCAGCGTTGGTGAACTGCACGACTTCCTGATCGACGAGGCCACCGAATTGTCGGGTGCCGAGCGCGTGCTGCTGGTGCTCGAAGATTCCGCGGGCAGGACGCTGGCGGGCGCGCAGATGCCGCGCGAGGAGAACGCCGACGCGCTGCTCGCGAAAATCACGCCGATGCTGGCACGCGTACAGCGCACGCGCGCCGCGGTGCTCGACTACACGCCCAAGCGCGGACCGGAAATGCAGCAGCGCTCGAGGATCATCGTGCCGCTGGTGGCGCAACACGACCTCGTCGGCTACCTGTATGCGGATATCGACGGCCTGTTCGGGCGCTTTCGCGAATCCGACCGCGACCTGCTCGCCATGCTGGGCAGCCAGGCTGCGGTGGCGATGGCCAACGCGCAATGGGCGCAAAGCCTCGAAGCCAAAGTCGAGCAGCGCACGCAGGAATTGCAAAGTGCGAATGCGGCCACCGAGCAGCGCGCCGCCGAGCTGGCGTTGATCAACAGCATCCAGCAGGGAATGGCGGCCGAACTCGACTTCCAGGCGATCATCGATCTGGTCGGCGACAAGCTGCGCGACGTCTTCGCCACCGGCGATATCGGCATCCGCTGGCGCGACGAGGCGACTGGTCTCATCCATTACCTGTACGAATACGAGCACGGCAAGCGCCTGCGCGTCGAACCGCATTTGCCTACGGCCGATGGCCCGTGGGCACAGATGGTGGCGTCGCGCATGCCGTTCGTCGCCAATACGCGCGAGGATTTGCGAAGGGAATTCCCGGATCCCGTTCCCGGCACCGACCAGGGCATGTCGATGGTGATGGTCCCCATTCTCGCGGGAGACCGCACGCTCGGCACGATACTGCTTGAGAACTACGAACGCGAACACGCGTTCGGCGAATCCGAAGTACGCCTGCTCGGCACGGTCGCCGCGAGCATGGGCGTCGCGCTAGAAAATGCGCGCCTCTTCGACGAGACGCAGCGGTTGCTGAAGGAAACCGAGCAGCGCGCCGCCGAGCTCGCAATCATCAACAGCGTGCAGCAGGCGCTGGCGGCCAAGCTCGACCTGCGCGAGATCTACGATGTCGTCGGCGACAGGATCCGCGGGATCTTCGCGCAGGCCGACCTCGAGATCCGCATCCACGATCCCGCCACCGGGACAATCCATACACCCTACGTCTACGAATTCGGCAAGCGGATCGAAGTCCCGTCCGAGCCGCTCGGCACGCGGGGATTCGCCGCGCACCTGCTGCGCACCGGCGAGACCATCGTCGTCAACGAGCGCATGGCGCAAACGATGCGCAAGTTCGGCAGCACGCACGTCGAGGGCACCGGTCTCGCGAAGTCGTCGGTCTATGTGCCGTTGCGCGCCAGCGGTGTTCCGCGCGGCCTGATCGCGCTGAGCGACATGTCACGCGAGCACGCGTACGCCGATTCCGACGTGCGGCTGCTGGAGACGCTCGCCAACAGCATGAGCGTCGCGCTCGAGAACGCGCGCCTGTTCGACGAGACGCAGCGCCTTCTGCGAGAGACAGAGCGCCGCGCAAGCGAGCTCGCGGTGATCAACAGCATCCAGGAAGGCATGGCCGCCGAGCTCAACTTCCAGGCCATCGTCGACCTGGTCGGCGACAAGCTGCGTGAAGTTTTTCACACCGGCGACCTCGCCATCCGCTGGTGGGACGAAGCCGCGCGGAAAATACAGTACCTGTACGAATACGAACACGACCAGCGCCTCGCGGTGGCGCCGATGGCGCCGGCGGCAAACAGCACGTGGGAGTTGATGGCGACAGCGCGCCAGCCCGTCGTCTTCAACTCACCGAACGACATGAAGGCGCGCGGCGTCGACGTGCTGCCGGGCACCGACCAGGCGCTGTCGATGGCCGCCGTGCCGATCCTGCGCGGCGAGACGATGCTCGGCGCCATCCTGCTGGAAAATCACGACCGCGAGGGCGCATTCGGAGATGCCGAGTTGCGCCTGTTGACGACGATTGCGGCAAGCATCGGCGTGGCGCTGGAAAACGCGCGACTGTTCGACGAGACGCAGCGCCTCTTGAAGGAGACCGAGCAGCGCGCTGCCGAGCTGGCCGTCATCAACAGCATCCAGGAAGGTGTCGCCGCCGAGCTCAACTTCCAGTCCATCATCGACCTCGTCGGCGACAAGCTGCGAGACGTGCTGAAGGCGACCGACATCAGCATCGTCTGGCACGACCTTTCGGCGGACATGCTGCATTACCTGTATGCGTTCGAGCACGGCAAGCGCATCAGCCTCGCGCCGAGACCACCGGTAGAGGGCGGCGTATGGCAAACCGTGGCGGCAACACGCCGGCCGCAGGTGCACAACAGCGAAGCGGAGCTCGCGGCAGTGAAGACCGTGACTTTCGATGGGACCGATCGCTGCGTCGCGATGCTCAACGTGCCGATCCTTGGCAGCGATCGCGTGCTGGGGCTGATCGGCGTCGAGAGCTTCGATCGCGAAAACGTCTACGGCGAATCCGAAGTACGCCTGCTCTCGACGGTCGCTGCGAGCATGGGCGTGGCGCTCGAGAATGCGCGGTTGTTCGACGAGACGCAGCGGCTCCTGAAGGAAACCGAGCATCGCGCAGCCGAGCTCGCAGTGATCAACAGCATCCAGGAAGGGATGGCGGCGGAGCTCAACTTCCAGTCGATCGTCGACCTGGTCGGCGACAAGCTGCGCGAAGTGTTCCGGACCGGTGAAATCGGCATCCGCTGGCACGATTCCAGGACCGGCCTCGTCCACTACCTGTACGAATACGAGCACGGCGAAAGACTGGCCGTCGCGCCCATGCCGCCGACGAAGGGTGGCTCGTGGGATCGGATGTCGCGTTCGCGCCAGCCCATCGTCTACGGGACGCGCGCGGAGCAGGACGCCGGAGGCGTCAAGGCCATTCCGGGCACCGACACTGCAATGTCGTCGCTGATGGTGCCCATTTCCGGCAGCGATCGCATGCTCGGCGTGATCGTCGTCGAGGACTACACGCACGAGCACGCCTATGGCGATGCCGATGTTCGTCTGTTGAGCACGGTGGCTGCGAGCATGGGCGTGGCGCTGGAGAACGCGCGCCTGTTCGATGAGACGCAGCGCCTGTTGAAGGAAACGGAGCAGCGCGCCGCCGAGCTTTCGGTCATCAACAGCATTCATGAGGGAATGGCGGCCGAGCTCGACTTCCAGGCCATCATCGATCTGGTCGGCGGCAAGCTGCGTCAGGTGTTCAACACCAACGACATCGGCATTCGCTGGTTGAACGAAAAAACCGGCGAGATCCATTACCTGTACGAGTTCGAGCATGGCAAGCGGCTGCAAATGCCACCGGCGCGACCGGCGCCGGGCGGCATCTGGATGCAGATCTCGGAGACCCGTGCGCCGTGGGTGGCGAACACGGCGGCCGAATTCCTCGGCCAGATCCAGATCGTTCCCGGAACCGACACATGCAAGTCGATCGCCAGCGTTCCGATCATGGCGGGCGATCGGATGCTCGGCGCGATCTCACTCGAAAACATGGAACGCGAGAACGCGTTCGGCGAATCGGAAGTCCGCTTGCTCAGCACGGTCGCGTCCAGCATGGGCGTTGCACTGGAAAACGCGCGGCTGTTCGACGAGACGCAGCGCCTCCTCAATGAAACCGAGCAACGCGCGACCGAATTGGCGGTCATCAACAGCATTCAGGAAGGAACGGCCGCCGAGCTCGACTTCCAGGCGATTGTCGACCTGGTCGGAGACAAGCTGCGCGAAGTGTTCCACACCGGCGACATGGCGATCGCATGGTGGGACGAGCCTATGGGCCTGGTCCGCTTCCTGTATGCGTACGAGCATGGCAAGCGCCTCGAGTTGGCGCCGTTCACGCCGAAGCCGGGCGGACCGTCGGAGAAGATGTTCCGAACCCGCGAAATTCTGGTCGCGAACACGACTGCCGAACAGGACGCGCTTGGAATGGGCGCTCAGATCGAGGGAACCGATCCTTCCAAATCGATCGTCCGCGTGCCGATCATCGGCAGCGACCGCATGATCGGCGCCATCCAGCTCGAGAACCACGAGCGCGAGTACGCGTTCGGCGATGCGGAAATTCGCCTGCTCAGCACCGTCGCGTCCAGCATGGGCGTCGCGCTCGAGAACGCGCGCCTGTTCGACGAGACACAGCGGCTGTTGAAGGAAACCGAGCAGCGCGCGGCCGAGCTTGCATTGATCAACAGCATCCAGGAAGGCATGGCGGCCGAGCTCGACTTCCAGGCCATCATCGACCTCGTCGGCGACAAGCTGCGCGAAGTCTTCGGCACTGGCGACATCGGCATCCGCTGGCACGACGCGCCGAACGACCGCATTCACTACATGTATCAGTACGAGCACGGGCAACGGCTGGTCCATCCGCCGGCGGTGGCTTCGCAAAGCCCGTCGTTCGCGCGCCTGGCGCAGACGCGCCAGCCGATCGTGCTCAACACGTCCGGCGATGCGGCAGCGCTGGGGATCGGCGTCGTGCCGGGCACCGACGACAGCCAGTCGTCGGTATTCGTGCCGATCCTCGCAAGCGACCGCGTG
>DATCFA010000291.1:0-14854 GCA_036509805.1 Casimicrobiaceae bacterium | reverse complement strand
CAACGCACAGATCGGATCGACTTCGGCCACCCACACTTGTGCGGACAGCGCGCGCAACGCCTGCGCAGAGCCCTTGCCCACGTCGCCATAGCCATTGACCAGCGCGATCTTGCCCGCGATCATCACGTCGGTGGCGCGCTTGATGCCGTCGACCAGCGATTCGCGACAGCCGTAGAGATTGTCGAACTTGCTCTTGGTGACCGAGTCGTTGACGTTGATGGCGGGAAACGCGAGCCGTCCTTCGCTGTGCATCTGGTACAGGCGCTTGACGCCGGTGGTCGTCTCCTCGGTGACGCCCTTGATGTTGCCCTTGATCCGCGAATAGAACGCGGGGTCGTCGTTGAGGCGCCGGGCGATCGACGTGAACAGCGCGAACTCCTCCTCGTTGCCGGGTTTGGCGATCAGCGAGCGGTCCGACTCGGCGCGCGCGCCCAGATGCACGAGCAGCGTCGCGTCGCCGCCGTCGTCGAGGATCATGTTCGGCGTGGTGATCGTGGCGCCGCGCCATTGAAAGATCCGGTGCGTGAATTCCCAGTAGTCGGCGAGCGACTCGCCCTTGTACGCGAACACCGGCGTGCCGCGCTCGGCGATGGCCGCCGCCGCGTGGTCCTGCGTCGAATAGATGTTGCACGACGCCCAGCGGACCTCGGCGCCAAGCGCCTGCAGCGTCTCGATCAGCACGGCCGTCTGGATCGTCATGTGCAGCGAGCCCGCGATGCGCGCGCCCTTCAACGGCTTGGCTGCCGCGAATTCGTCGCGGATCGCCATCAGGCCGGGCATTTCCGTTTCGGCGATCAGGATTTCCTTGCGGCCCCAGGCCGCGAGGCTCATGTCGGCGACGCGATAATCCTGGTCGAGCTGGGCAATTCCCTTGTCAGTTACCGTGTTCATGCGCGTGCTCCGTCGTGATGCGGCGGATGCTTCGCGCGGCGAATGAGGGGGATTGCGCCCGCCTTGCCGCGCCTGCCATCCGTCGCGGTTCAACGAGCGCCGTTGCCTGTGGAAGCGTCCCCGAGCCTGGGTCGGCCAGCGGCCGAATTGCAGCGCTCCTCGGGGAGCGTCGGTGATTATAGCGCGGCCGCAACGCGCAACGCGAACGTCAAGGGCCGCGCTTTTGCGGCGGCGCGATGCCCGCCGCCGCGAACAGCGCATTCGACAGCGCGGATTCGCGCTTGTAGAAGCCTTCCGTGTGAAACGTCTCGTCGAAGCGGAACATCTCGTAATCGAGATGGTGGTTGAATTCATGCGCGAGCGTGCGCACGAAGCTGCGAAAGGCGACGACCTTGCGCAACGCCGCCGTGCGCATCCACAGCGTGATGAGCGCCGGGGGCGCATCCTCGCGCGGGTCGTAGAGCCCGTGCAGCTCGCCGTAGTCGCCGGACGGACGCTGCGCAAGCACTTTCACCGCCAGCGGCGGCACGCCGTAACCGCGCGCGAGCATCGATGCCAGCGACTGGCAATGTTGTTGCACATGCGTACGACGATCGGCGAGCAATGCGACTTCGATTCCGCGCACATCCGTCGCGGGGAGGACCTCCGGCGGCAGCGCGAGCGTAACGATGGCATCGCTGCGGCGATAGGTCTCGCGCTGCGCGCGGTTCAGGCGGGCGTAATAGGCGAAGGGCATGACGCCGATTTTAGTGCCTGTGAGCAACAACGCGACCGTGGCGCGACGCAGCGACGCGTTAAACTTGTGCGCCCGCCTTCACTCAAAGCCCCGTCAGGCTGTCCGATGCAAGCCCCGCCGCTCCTCGCGCATTCGTCCTGTCGCCGCCGCGCACGCGCCGCGTGGGCGGCGGTGCTGCTCGGATTCGCGCTGGCGAGCACGCTCGCGCATGCGTTCGGCTTCGACGACGTCGAGCGCAAGGCGCGTGCGCTGGCCGCGCGGCCCTACAAGGCGCCGGTGACCCAACTGCCGAAAGAATGGCTCGACCTCGACTACGACCAGTATCGCGACATCCGCTTCCGGCCGGACCGCGCGCTGTGGCGCGCGCAGAAGCTGCCGTTCGAAGTGATGTTCTTCCATCCGGGATTTCACTTCGACCACCCGGTGCACATCAACGAAGTGGTCGGCAACGATGTGAAGGAAGTTCCGTATTCGCCGGACCAGTTCGACTACGGCAAGAACAAGCTGGGCAAGGCGAGCATGCGCTTCCCCGGCTTCGCCGGCTTTCGCGTCCACTACGCGCTCAATACGCCCAAGTACAAGGACGAGGTGCTGGTGTTCCTCGGCGCGAGCTATTTCCGTGCGCTGGGCAAGCGCCAGGTGTACGGCCTGTCGGCGCGCGGGCTTGCGATCGACACCGCGCTCGCGTCCGGCGAAGAGTTTCCGTCGTTCGTCGAGTTCTGGCTGGTACGCCCGGCGCCCAATGCGACCGAGATGACGATCTACGCGCTGCTCGATTCGCGGCGCGTCGCGGGCGCGTATCGCTTCATCCTGCGCCCCGGCACCGACACGGCGGTGGACGTGCGCGAGCGCTTGTTCCTGCGCGAACACGTGACGCGCCTCGGTATCGCACCGCTCACCAGCATGTTCCTGTCCGGCGAGAACCAGGGACCGGCAGCCAACGACTATCGCCCGGAAGTGCATGACTCCGATGTCGTGTCGATGCAATCGGGAACCGGCGAGTGGATCATGCGCCCGCTGGTCAACCCGAAGAAGCTGCTGGTGAGCTCGTTCGCGATGAACAATCCCGCGGGCTTCGGCCTGCAGCAGCGCGACCGCTTGTTCTCGCACTACGAGGACCTCGAGTCGCATTTCGAGCGGCGGCCGAGCGTGTGGGTGCAGCCGCGCTCGGGCTTCGGCGCCGGACACGTCGAGATCGTCGAGATTCCGACGCCCGACGAAACCAACGACAACATCGTCGTGTACTGGATGCCGGACGTGCTGCCGTCACCGCAGGAGCCGGTCGACTTCGAGTACCGCTTGCTGTGGCAGATGCAAAACGAGACGCACGCGCCACAGTCGTGGGTGACGCAGACGCGCCGCGGCCACGGATTTCGCAAGGTGCAGGACAAGAGCCTCGATTTCGTCATCGACTTCGAAGGTCCGGCGCTGTCGAAGCTGCCGCACGGTGCCGAAGTCGAGCCTGTCGTCACCACCGATTCCAACGCGCAGATCCTCGAGTCGAACGCTTACCCCAACGAAGAGACCGGCGGCTACCGGCTGACGATCCGCTTCAACCGCCTCGATGATGCGAAGCCCGTCGAGTTGCGGGCATTCCTGCGCAACAAGTCCGGCACGCTGTCGGAAACATGGAGCTACCTGTTGCCTCCTTCGTGAGTCCGGCCGCGTGCCACGCCGAGGTGGTCGACCGCTATCTCGACGCGCTCGACCTGGGCGTCGACGAGGCGAAGGCGCTGCGCGCGCGCATTGCCACGCGCGCCGACACGTCCGCCGATGCCGCGGCGGCGTTCGCCGCCATGCACGCGGAGCTCGCGCGCGACACTGCCGACGAGCAGAATCCCGCCGACCCGGCGCGCGTATCGGTGCGCGCGCGCATCGCGCGCGCGCTCGCCGAACGCACGCTGGGCACGCGGCCGCTCGCGCGGCGCGACTCAGGACTGGCGACGTCGCCGCCGCTGGCGCGCACGTCGATGGCGCCATCGGGCTGGCTGCGCGGAACGTTCGGCCGCCTGCGCGAACGGCCGCTGCGCAATAAGCCATCGCCGCCCGGCACCCGCAGCGAGTCGCGGCCGTCGAGCTGGCATCGTCGCCTCGCGCTGGTGGTGCTCATCATCGGGCAGACGTACGTCGCCACCGTGCTGATGAAGTCGGTGCTGCCATACCACGGGCGTCAGTTGCTCGAAATCCCGATCCTGATCCTGTTCGCCATCCTGTTCGGCTGGGTGTCGGCGGGATTCTGGACGGCGCTCGCAGGCTTCTGGGTGTTGTGGCGCGGCAACGAGCGCTGGGCGATATCGCGCACCGCCGCACCCGACGCGCCGATCGACGAGGACGCACGCACGGCGATCATCATGCCGATCGCCAACGAGGACGTCGCACGCGTGTTCGCGGGCCTGCGCGCCACGTTCGAGTCGGTCGCGCGCACCGGCCTCGCGTCGCGCTTCGATTTCTTCGTGCTGTCGGACAGCGCCGACCCCGACATCCGCGTGGCCGAGCTCACCCACTGGTTCGACCTGTGTCGACAGGTCGATGGCTTCCGCCACATTTTCTACCGTTGGCGCCCGCATCGGATCAAGCGCAAGAGCGGCAATGTCGCCGACTTCTGCCGGCGCTGGGGCAAGGACTACCGCTACATGATCGTGCTCGACGCCGACAGCGTGATGACCGGCGACTGCGTGACGACGCTGGTGCGCATCGCCGAAGCGAATGCCGATGCGGGCATCCTGCAGACGGCACCGAAGGCCACCGGCCGCGACACGCTCTACGCGCGCATCCAGCAGTTCGCCACCGGCGTCTACGGACCGGTGTTCACCGCAGGCCTGCACTACTGGCAACTGCGCGAATCGCATTACTGGGGGCACAACGCCATCATCCGCGTCGCGCCTTTCATCGAATTCTGCGCGCTGGGCCGCCTGCCCGGCAGCGGCAACCTGTCCGGCGAAATCCTGTCGCACGACTTCGTCGAGGCGGCACTGATGCGCCGCGCGGGCTGGGGCGTGTGGATCGTCTACGACCTGCCGGGCAGCTACGAGGAGATGCCGCCGAACCTGATCGACGAGTTGAAGCGCGACCGTCGCTGGTGCCAGGGCAACCTGATGAATTTCCGGCTGGCGCTGATGAAGGGGTTGCACCCCGCGCACCGCGTCGTGTTCATGACCGGCGTGATGGCGTACTTGTCGGCGCCGCTGTGGTTCGCGTTCCTCATGCTGTCCACGGCGCTGCTCGCCGTGCACGCGCTCGGGACGCCGCAGTATTTCACGCAGCCCTACCAGATGTTTCCGGTGTGGCCCGAATGGAACCCGCAATGGGCGATGCAGCTACTCGTGGCGACAGGCACCATCCTGTTCCTGCCGAAACTGCTCGCGGTGCTGCTGATCCTCGGTCGCCGCTCGCGCGATTTCGGCGGCCGCGTCAACATCCTGCTGAGCACGCTGGGCGAGATCGTGATGTCGATGCTGCTGGCGCCGATCCGCATGCTGTTCCATTCGCGCTTCGTCGTCATCGCGCTGGCCGGGTGGGCGGTGCAGTGGCGCTCGCCCGCGCGCGACGATGCGTCGACGAAATGGGGCTACGCGCTGCGCCAGCACGGTCCGCAAACGCTGATCGGCGTCGTGTGGGCGGCGTTTGTCGCATGGCTCGATCCCGAATACCTGTGGTGGCTCGCGCCGGTCGCCGGCGCGCTGATCATATCGATTCCGTTGTCCGTCTACACGAGCCGTGCGAGCCTGGGCCGGCGCGCGCGCGGCGCGGGCCTTTTCCTGATTCCCGAGGAAGTTCGCGTGCCGCGCGAGATCCGCGCGATGACCTCGCACCTCGTCAATTCGCCGCCGCCACCGACGTTCGCCACGGCGATCGTCGATCCGCTGGTCAATGCGCTCGCCTGCGCGGCGGCGCTCGACCGCCGTCGATTTCCGCTCGCCGTACGCGAAGATCGCGCCGCGCTGGCGCGCGCGGCGCTGCAGGGCGACCCGTCGAACCTGCCCGCAGAAATGAAGTCGCGCCTGCTGGGTGATGCCGGCGCGATGTCGTGGCTGCACTATCACACCTGGCTCAAGCACTCGCGCGGCGGACCGCGGTGAGCGCTTGGACCTAGCGCGTGCCCGCTTTCGCCTGCACGAAGACGCCGGGGGCGTTGCGGGGTGCCGCGCGCCAGTATTGACGTGGCGCGTGCACGCTGGCGCCGAGCGCCGCCGCCGCATGCCAGGGCCAGCGCGGGTCCCACAGCATCGCGCGCGCCATCGCGACCAGGTCGGCGTCGTGCGCGGCGATGATCGTGTCCGCCTGCGCGGCGTCGGTGATGAGGCCCACCGCCATCGTCGGCATCGACGTCGCCGCGCGGATCGCGCGGGCGAGCGGCACCTGGTAGCCGGGCCCGAGCGGTATCTTCTGGCTCTGCGATATGCCGCCACTGGACACGTCGACGAAGTCGCAGCCGGCGGCCTGCAGGCGCCGTACCAGCGTGATGGAATCATCGAGCGTCCAGCCGTCATCGACCCAGTCGGTGGCGGAAATGCGCACGCCGAGCGGGCGCTGCTGCGGCCACGCCTCACGCACCGCCGCGAACACTTCGAGCGGGAAACGCAGCCGATTGTCGAACGATCCGCCATAGTCGTCGTCGCGGTGGTTCGCAAGCGGCGAAAGAAACTGGTTGATCAGGTAGCCGTGCGCGAAATGCAGCTCCATCGCATCGATGCCGAGGCGCGCGGCGCGATGCGCGGCGTCGACGAACTGCTGCCGGACGACGGCGATGCCCTGGCGGTCGAGCGCCGCGGGCGCCGCATCGTGCTCGACCTGTGCGATGGCCGATGGCGCGACGGGTGTCCAGCCGCCGGCATCGCGCGCGATCGGCTGCCCGCCGTCCCACGGCAACTGCGACGAAGCTTTGCGTCCGGCGTGCGCGAGCTGGATCGCCACCGGGATCGACGGCGCGCTGGCGCGCGCGATCGCGAGGTGTTCGCCAATGGCGGCTTCGCACGCGTCGTCGTACAGGCCGAGGCAGCCGTAAGTGATCCGGCCGACGGCCGACACCGCCGTGGCTTCGATGACGAACATGCCGGCATTGGACTGCAGCAGCTGGCCCCAGTGAACGCTGTGCCAATCGGTGGCGCAGCCATCGACGGCCGAGTACTGGCACATCGGCGACACGACGATGCGGTTGGCGAGCGTCAGTGAACGCAGCTTGAACGGCGAGAACAGGGCAGGTGGCATGCGAACGCTCGCGAAACGGAATGCGAAAAAAAAGCCGCCAATCAAGGCGGCTGGTGATCACTTTGCGCGTGAAAGCCGGATTCAGGCCTTCTTGATCTTTTCGAGCATCTTGAAGATGCCCTTGGGCGCGCCGACGAACATGCGCTTGAATGTCTTCGGCAGGCAACGACGCTCGAGCGTGTTGCGGCGGGTACGACTGCGTGATTCGGCCATCGTTGTCTCCGTTCGGGGCGGCGCCGGCGCCGCGCCTGGTGGCGTGGCCAGCGCGCGAAAACGCTATTTTACCGCAAATCGACCCACGCCTGCGTGTATTCGCCGGGCATGGCGCTGACGCTTACCCGGTAGTGAACGCTGCGCGGCGGCGCGGCACCCGTCGCGCCAGGAGCCGCTTGCTGCGCGAGCTCGAGCGTCGTCGTGCCCACTTCGCGGGCGCGGAAGCGATAGACGTTGTCGTTCGCCGAGCCCGTGGTGCCTTCGGCGACCTGTTGCGGCAGCAGGTCCAGCATGCCGATCTGCTGCAGTACCGGACCTTGCAGCGGCTGCACGCGCCAGCGATCGTCGCCATCGGCATGCGTCGCCAGCGCCACGACCAGCGTGTCGCCCTTGTGCAAATGTACGCTCCGGCCGTCCTGCGCCACACCGACCAGCGTCGGCGACTGCGGCGCAAGCGACATGCAACCGCCGAGCGCCAGCGCGAGTGCCGCCAGCGCGCGCACGCTCATTGAACTACCCTTCGCGCAGATAAGATCGCCTCCGTGCTGCGCACTCCGGTATTCGCTCTCGGGGCGGCCCGCAGCACTCATGCGCCGACTTTCTCGCGTTCGGCTTGTGCCGAGCCGAGTCCCGCCGCCACGCGCAGCGCGTCGGCACGGTCGGTCGCTTCCCACGTGAACTCGGGCTCGTCGCGGCCGAAGTGCCCGTAGGCAGCGGTCTTCTCGTAGATGGGGCGCAAAAGGTCGAGCATCTGGATGATGCCCTTCGGCCGCAGGTCGAAGTGCTCGTTGACCAGCGCCGCGATTTTCTCGTCCGCGATCTTGCCGGTGCCCTCGGTATAGATGGTGACGTTCATCGGCCTGGCAACGCCGATGGCGTAGGCGACCTGCACCTGGCATTGGCGCGCGAGGCCCGCGGCGACGACGTTCTTGGCGACGTAGCGTGCCGCGTAGGCGGCCGAGCGGTCGACTTTCGACGGATCCTTGCCCGAGAATGCGCCGCCGCCGTGCGGCGCCGCTCCGCCATAGGTGTCGACGATGATCTTGCGGCCGGTGACGCCGGCGTCGCCATGCGGGCCGCCGATCTCGAAGCGTCCGGTCGGGTTGACGAGGAAGCGCGTGTTGACGAGCATTTCCTTCGGCAGCACCGGCTTGATGACTTCCTCGATCACCGCATCGGCCAAGTCCTTCTGGCGTTCGTTCATCGACGGGTCGTGCTGCGTCGACAGCACGACGGTGTCGATCGAATGCGGCTTGCCGTCACGGTAACGGACGGTGACCTGCGACTTCGCATCCGGGCGCAGGAACGGCAGGCGCCCGTCGCGACGCACTTCGCTCTGGCGCTGCACCAGGCGGTGCGCGTAGTAGATGGGAAACGGCATCAGCGTCGGCGTTTCGTCGCACGCGTAGCCGAACATCAGCCCCTGGTCGCCGGCGCCCTGGTTCAGGTAGTCGTCCGACGCGCGATCGACGCCTTGCGCGATGTCGGGCGACTGCTGTCCGTAGCACACCATCACCGCGCAACTGTCGGCGTCGAAGCGCAACGCCGCGTCGTTGTAGCCGATGCGACGGATGGTGTTGCGCGCGACGCGTGCGAAGTCGACCTTGGCGTGCGTGGTGATCTCGCCCGCGAGCACGACGAGCCCGGTGGACACCAGCGTTTCGGCCGCGACCCGTCCGCTCGGATCCTGCTGAAGGACGGCGTCGAGCACGGCGTCGGAAATCTGGTCGGCAACCTTGTCCGGGTGGCCTTCGGAAACCGATTCCGACGTGAACAGGAAATCGCTCATGAACTCATCATCTCCGTGCGCAGTGGCGGCCCATTCGCGCCGCTCGCGTTGCGGGGGATGCAACGCGTTGTAGAGTCTCGAATTCTAGCAGACATCGCATTTTCGCCGCGACGCGGGAAAACCCTCAGGATGCCGAAGACTTCACCGATCGTGGTTGCCGATGACGCGACGCTGGCCGATGCGGCGCTGCGCCTGCACAACGGCGAGCTGGTCGCGTTTCCCACCGAAACCGTCTACGGCCTCGGCGCCGACGCCGACAATCCGCAGGCGCTGCGGCGCATCTATGCGGCGAAGGGCCGGCCGGCGACACACCCGCTGATCGTCCACCTGCCCGATGCGAGCCACATCGCCCATTGGGCGCGCGAGATACCGCCCGGCGCGATGGCGCTCGCGGCGGCATTCTGGCCGGGGCCGCTGACGCTGATCCTGCCGCGCGCCGCGCGTGTCAATGACGTGGTCACCGGCGGCCAGTCGAGTGTCGGGCTGCGCGTGCCGTCGCACCCCATCGCGCAAAAGTTGCTCGCCGCGTTCGCGGCGCTCGGCGGCCATGGCATCGCCGCGCCGTCCGCCAACCGCTTCGGCCACGTGTCGGCGACGACCGCGCAACACGTCGCCGACGATTTCGGCGATTCCGTGTCGCTGATACTCGACGGCGGTGCCGCGAACGCCGGCATCGAGAGCACGATCGTCGCTTTCACCGGCGCGGCGCCGGTGCTGTTGCGGCCGGGCGCGATCGATGCCAGCGCCATCGCGCGCGTACTCGGCGCACTCCCGGGCCAGCCCGGCGCCGCGGCGCCGCGGGCGTCGGGGACGCTCGCATCGCACTACGCGCCGAAGACGCGCGCACGGCTCGTGCCTGCGCACGCATTGCTGGCGGAGCTCGAACAGCATCTTGCGCGGGATGAGGACGTCGCCGTTCTCGCGCGCACCGCGCAAAAGCCGGCGGAATTCGACGGACGCTGGTATGCGGCGCCGCGTGACAGCGAAGGCTACGCGCGCGTTCTGTTTGCGGCGCTGCGCGAGCTCGACGCCGCGCACGCCGATTCGCTGCTGATCGAGGGCGTGCCCGACAGCGTGGATTGGCAGGCGGTGCGCGATCGGCTGACGCGCGCCACGCACTGAGCGCAAAGCGTCATTTCCTGTCGCGACGAATCACCGGAGTCGTGCCCCGGACGTGCACACCCTACGCCCGGCTTGCGTTTTCCATGCCGCAGGCGGTGCTGAGCGCCGTGCCGCTCGGGCCATTCACATCGATGGAGAGCGTGCTGGTGAATGCGTTGCCGTCGGCGCTGATGGAAATGTTGCGGGTCACGCGGTTGGCGCCGGCGTAGCTGCCGTCAGGGTTGTAGCGGAAGAACTGGAACACGCTGGCATAGCCGCCACCGCCCAAAGTCTTCCAGGTGCCGAACGCCGGTCCATGCGCGGTGGCGGGCTGTACGTCGGTATCGACGAGCGTGCCGCCCTCGATGAACAGGTTCATCGCCTGGAATTGACGCATCACGACTCCGGTCTGGCAGTTGGTGATCGTCACCTGCGAATTCCACAGTCCTTCGATCGGATCCTTCGAGGTGCCGGACTGCGCCGACGTCGATGAGGTGCAGGCTTCGGCCAGCAACGCCAGTGCCACCGCGAGCAGGGCCGTCGCAAAGATCGATCTAAAGATCCTCTCGCTCATGAATCCCTCCGCAAACTGTTTCCGGACTGCGCATCACGTTGCGCCGCGCATGCATTGAGGTTCGTTGATTGCACGGTGAAAGTCGCTATAATCGGAATGAATTCTTGTGAATTATTGTGAACGAACTCATGGGAGCAGCGCCGCGTTCTTACGAGTTCGGAGAGTTCCACGTCGGTCCGGCCGCGCGCCGGTTGTGGCGGCGCGATGGCACGCTGGTGCCATTGACCACGCGCGTGTTCGACACGCTGCTGTATCTGGTTGAGCATCGTGGCGTGGTGCTCGGAAAGGACGAGCTCATCGCCGCGATCTGGCCTGATCGCGTGGTCGAGGAAAACAACCTCAGCCAGAGCATCTCGGCATTGCGACGCGCATTTCATGAATGCGACGGCGACGCGCGTTACATCACGACGGTACCGGGGCGCGGCTACCGGTTCATCGGCGAGGCGTTGGACGGATCCGGAGAGATTGACGGGCCCGCAGCCGTGGACTACGCGAAGCCACTGCGCCGCTCCGAGGATCCCGGTGCATGCCACGCTGCCGACGCGCCCGTCGGACAATCGCGTACCGCCACCCACGCGCCGCTACCCATGCAGGTGCTGGCGGTATTGCCGTTCCAGCCGCTCGTGCCGGAGCAGCGCGACGAAACGCTGGTCATGGGCATGGCCGAGGTGCTCATCGCGAAACTCAGCAGCAGCAGCGCGCTCGTGGTCCGGCCCCTGAGTCTGACGCGCCGGCACGATGCGGCGGAGCGGGATCCGCTCGCCGTCGGCAGCGCGGTGGGTGCCGATTTTGTCCTCGACGGCGGATTGCAACGCGACCATGCGCGACTGCGTGTCACCGTGCGTTTGCTGCGGGTCATTGACGGCACGGCATTATGGGCCGCTTGCCTGGATGTCGATTTCACCGACGTGTTCGACGTGCAGGATACGATTGCCGAACGCGTCCTCGAGGCCCTTGCGGTCCGCCTCGGCGGCAAGAAAAGACGCGAATTGAAGCGTCGCGAGACGGACAATGTCAACGCTTATCAGTGTTATCTGACAGGGCGCCATCACATCGCCAAGCTGACCCCGCCGGAGATCCTCGAGGGCATCGCGTGTTTCGAGAAGGCGACTGCGCTCGATCCGCGATACGCGTTGGCGTATGCCGGCGCTGCGGATGCCTATCGCCGGTTGCCGATCGCCTGCGATTGGCGACCGATGGACGCGTTCCCGCATGCCCGGGCGGCGGCGCAGAAGGCATTGTCGATCGACGAAACGCTGGCGGACGCGCATTGCGTACTGGGTTTCGTGCGGTTCTGGTACGAATGGCGCTGGTCGGAGGCCGAGGCGGCGTTCCGGCGCCATCGAGTCTCGCCCCGACGCCGCCCAACCCCATCTTGGCCTTGCGCACCTGTGGTCGAACCTTGGGCGCCAGCGCGAGGCCTTGGGCGAGATCCGCCGGGCGCGCGAGCTCGACCCGCTGTCGCTCATCGCCAATACGCTGGAAGCCTCCTTCCTTTCATTGGGTCAGCGCGACGAAGAGGCATTGTCGCGCCTGCAAAAGGCGTTCGACATCGACCCCGATTTTTGGGTCGCCCACCTGCATCTCGGCAACATCCGCTGGAAGCAGGGGAGAACCGGCGATGCGATCTCCGCCTTTCAGAGCGCGCGAATCCTGTCGGGTGGCGTCCCGCATACCCTCGCCGCGCTCGGCTATGCTCGCGCGCGCAGCGCCGACCCCGCGAGCGCGCGCGACCATCTGGATGAACTGCATGCGCTGTCGAAGAAGCGGTACGTTCCGCCGTCGAATTTCGCGCTGGTCCACTGCGGCCTGGAAGAGGCAGACCGGGCCTTCGCGTGGCTGGAACGGGCTTACGCGGAACGCGACTTGCGGATGACGTTCCTGAAAGTCGATCGCCGCTGGGACGAACTGCGCGACGACCCGCGCTTCGTCGACATCGTGGCGCGCATGAAACTCAATGCGCGCCGCGACGACATCCGGCGCTGAACGCCTGCGCGAGGAACGGCGCGATCGCGTCGGCGAGTTCGCTCGCGTGGCCGTCCAGGAAATGGTCGGCGCCGGCGATGCGCAGCGTCGCCGAGCAGGAATTCTTCGGCAGCATGAGCGCGCGCAGCGGCGCATTGGCGAGCACCGGCGGCAGGTCGTGCTCGGCCGTGATATCGAGCACGGGCGGCAGGCTTCGCGCGGCGAACGGCACGCCCATGCCGAGCGCGACGAAGGCGCCGACGGCCGCGTGTTGCGGGCGTGCCAGCCACGCGTTCGCCATGGCCGCGCCCAGGCTGTGCGCGACGACGGCGACTTGCGCGATGTTCTTCGCCGCCATCCATTCGACCGCCGCGTCGATGCGATCACCGGCGATCGGAAACAGCGCCGCGTATTCGGCCGGCAGTGCATCGGCGTCGAGCACCGGCATCTGCACCGACAGCGTCGCGAATCCGCGCTCGGCCAATGCGCCGCGCAATTCACCGACGATGCCGAAATCCGGCTGCGCGCCCAGACCGTGGACGATGACGATGCCGCCTTTCTGCGCACCTTGCGCCGGCGTGAAGAGCGCGAGCACGCGGTCGCGGTCGGGCGCCTTCAGCCACACGGTTTCGCCGACCATGACCGACGGCGCGACCTGCGCCGCCCAGCGCGCCTCGCGAGCGTAGTCGGGCACCTGCGCCCGCGCGCCGGGTGCGAGCGCGGCCGCCGCGATGACCGCGAGGACCGCCATCGCAACCCGTCCGCGTATGTTTCCGGGCATTCCGATCATCGCCGCTGCTAACATCCCGCCACGCCGCACAGGGTGGCGATGATAGCAACCGGAACCCGCATGGCATCACCTCCGCCGATCATTGTCGTCGCCGTCGATTCGTTCAAGGGATCGCTGTCCGCCGCCGACGCGTGTGCCGCGATTGCCGTGGGCATCCGTCGCGCGCTGCCCGCCGCCGACGTGCGTGCGCGGCCGATGGCGGATGGCGGCGAAGGCACGCTCGACGCGGTACTCGCAGCATCGACCGGAGCTACGCGGCGCCGCTTGCCGACACGCGGCGCCGCGGGCGATGCCATCGAGGCCGACGTCGGCATCCTCGCGGATGGTGCTGCGATTGTCGAGATCGCGCAGGTAGTCGGCATCACCGATGCCGCGGCAATGACCACTCCTGTCGCTGCGCGCGACACGCGTGGCATCGGCGTGCTGCTGCGCCGCCTGCTCGATGCCGGCTGCCGGGACTTTTCCCTTGCGCTGGGCGGCAGCAGCACCAACGATGGCGGCGCCGGGATGCTCGCAGCACTCGGCGTGCGGTTGCAGGATGCCGCGGGCGCCGATGTCGCGCCGTCGCCGGACGGGCTTGCGCGCCTCGCCACTGTGGACGCCGCGGGCCTCGACCCGCGCATCCTGCAAGCGCGCCTGACGATCATGTCGGATGTCGACAACCCGCTGACCGGCGAGCGCGGCGCCACTGCCGTGTTCGGTCCGCAAAAAGGCGTTGCCGCCGAAGCCGTCGGCGCGATCGACGCGACACTTGCGCGCTACGCGGCGCGTGTCGAGTCGGCGCTGGGAAAACGCGCGTCGCAATTGAGAGGCGCCGGCGCCGCCGGCGGCCTGGGTTTCGCGCTGCAATTGCTGGGCGCGCAATTCAACAGCGGCGCCGACGTGGTCGCCGACATCATCGGGCTCGACGCAGCGCTCGCCGGCGCCGCGTGGGCGATCACCGGCGAGGGGCGCTCGGATGCGCAGACGTTGATGCGCAAGGCGCCGTATGTCGTGGCCGAACGCGCGCGTGCTCGGCACGTTCCCGTCTCACTATTGTCCGGCGCCGTCGACTCAGCCGCGCTGGCGATGTTGGAATCCCGATTCGACGGCTGCTTCGCGCTGCCGCCGGGGCCGCAGACGCTCGCCGCATCGGTGGCGCACGCCGCCGAGTGGCTCGCCGACCGCGCGTCGGCGATGACACGCCTGCGCTTCAGCGCGCCTCGTCCATCGCGCTGATCATCGCAAGGCCGCCAAGCGCGGCGAAGTGCCGGGCCAGGTGCCCGAGCAACGGATCGTCGTCGATTGCGCGCGCCAGCAACGAGCCATCCATGCCGGTGACGCGCGCGATCGCCTGCGGCTCCATCGCCACGATCCGCGCGCCCGGCAGTGCATACAGCCTGTCGGCCTGCAGCGCATTGGCGAAGAACGCTGCGCTGTGCCCGATGCCGTCAACGACACCCACGATGGCAACGCCGCGCGCGCGCAGCACGCCGAGCACGCAGGCATGCTGCGCAAGCCGCCACGACAGCCCGTCGTGCTCGGCTTCGACGCTCGCCGCATGGCCGCGCGAATCCTCGACGATCAGCAGCGTGCGCACCGACGGCG
>DATCFA010000290.1:0-6744 GCA_036509805.1 Casimicrobiaceae bacterium | reverse complement strand
GCTATTTCCTTTCAGTATGGTCGCGCGCAAGCGGCGAATGGAAAGTCGTGCTGGACGTTGGCGTGTCGCAAACGTCGCCGCCGCCGCAGGAAGGCGTCCCCAACATGCGCACGCCGATCCACTTCGGTGGCGACGCGCCGGTAACACAAGTGCTGCGTACGGCCGATCTCGACGCGTTGATGGCGATGGAACGCGCGCCACGCATCTACGGCCGCGCGACAGACGGCACACCCGCGTATGGCGACCTGGTGACGCTGGCGACGCGCGTGTTGCGCGACGACCGGCCGATGCTGACCGGCGACGCGCTGGCGGCCGATATTGCAGGCTCGCCTGCACGGCGCATCGCGTGGACGCCGATTGACGGCGCGATGGCCAACAGCGACGACCTCGCCTATACGTACGGAACTTCCCGCAAAACGGCTGAGGGTGCGTCGCCGGCCGACGGCTACTACGTGCACGTATGGCAACGCGTTGGCGGGGACTGGAAGTTGATGGCCGAAGTGTCGCTGCCGCGGCCCTCATCCTGACCCTCTCCCTACTGCGCGGGGAGCGGGAATCCACCGCTGCGAGGCTTCGGCCGGCGCAACAGGCCCCCTCTCCCGCTTGCGGGAGAGGGTTGGGGTGAGGGCGGCGGCAAGTCTCCGAACTTCAATCCAGCGCGTCGAGCTTCTGCTGCACGTCGAGCCACTCGGCTTCCGCGCGTGCGAGCTGCCATGCGACTTCACCCTGGCGCTCGAGCGCAACCACGAGATCGTCCTTCGCCGCGGCATCGTAGGCCTCTGACGTCGCGAGCCAGTCGTCGAGCTCGCGCTTTTCCGTGGTGAAGCCCTCGATGTCGCGCTCGATGTGCTTCTGCTCGGCGAGGAACGGCTTGCGCGCATCCGACCTTCGCTGCCGCGCCGCCGCCTCGTCGCGCTTCTGCTGCTTGCGATCCGGCGCGTTGTCGCGTCCGGAGGCGCCCGGTGCGTTGCGCGAGCGCGCCGACAGCACCCAGTCGCGATAGTCGTCCAGGTCGCCGTCGAACGGACCGACCGCTCCTTTGTCGACCAGCCACAATTCGTCGGTGGTGGCGGCCAGCAGGTGGCGGTCGTGCGCAACGACGAGCAACGCGCCGTTGTAATCCTGCAGCGCTTCCGACAGCGCTTCGCGCATCTCGATGTCGAGGTGATTGGTCGGCTCGTCGAGGATCAGCAGTTGCGGGCGCGCGCGCACGATCAGCGCCAGCACGAGACGCGCTTTCTCTCCGCCGGAAAAACGCACGACCGATGCGTTTACCGCGTCGCCGCGAAAGTCGAAGCCGCCGAGGAAGTCGCGCAAGTCCTGCTCGCGCGCCTGCGGGTCGACGCGTTGCATCTGCGCGAGCGGCGACAGCGTGCTGTCGAGCTGTTCGAGCTGGTGTTGCGCGAAGTAGCCGATGCGCAGGTTCGGCGCGGCGGAGCGGCGACCCGCTGCGAGCGGCAGCTCGCCCGCCAGCGCCTTGACCAGCGTCGACTTGCCCGCGCCGTTGGGACCGAGGAGCCCGATACGCTCGCCATTGGCAATCGCCAGGTCGAGGCCTTCGAACACCGGCGCTGCGTCGGCGTAGCGCAGCGTCGCGTTCTCGAGGCGCGTCAATTCGCGCGCGACGGCGGTGGAGGGCGCGAACGCGAATTCGAACGGGCTGTCGACGTGCGCGGCGGCGATCAGCTCCATCCGCTCGAGCGTGCGCAGCCGGCTTTGGGCCTGCTTGGCCTTGGTGGCCTTGGCACGGAAGCGATCGACGAACGACTTCAGGTGGACGATCTGCCGCTGCTGCTTGTCGTAGGCTGCGCGCTGCATCGCGAGTTGCATCGCGCGCTCGCGCTCGAACACCGTGTAGTTGCCGCCGTACGCTTTCAGCTTCTGCGCATCGAAATGCACGATCGCCTGCGCGACGCCGTCGAGGAAGTCACGGTCGTGCGTGATGAGCAGCAGCGTGCCCGGGTAGCGCTTCAGCCACTCCTCGAGCCACAGCACGGCGTCGAGGTCGAGGTGATTCGTCGGCTCGTCGAGCAGCAGCAGGTCGGAGCGCGCCATCAACGCCTTGGCGAGGTTGAGGCGCATCCGCCAGCCGCCCGAAAAGCGCGCCACCGGATCGTTGTGGCGCGCGTCGAGCACGCCCAGCCCGGCGAGCAGTTCGGCGGCGCGCGCACGCGACGCATAGCCGCCGATCGCGTCGAAACGCTGGTGCAGTTCGGCGACATGATGGCCGTCGGCGTCGTGCGCGGCCTCGGCCGCAGCGAGCTCGGCTTCGACGGCGCGCAATTCCTCGTCGCCGTCGAGCACGTAATCGATCGCCGGCGTTTCCACCGCGGGTGTTTCCTGCGCGACGTGCGCGATCCGCCATTTCGCCGGCATTTCGACGTCGCCGCCCTCCGCTGCAATCTCGCCGCGCAGCAGTGCGAACAGCGTCGACTTGCCGCAGCCGTTGCTGCCGATGACGCCGACCTTCTGCCCGACGTGGACCGTCAGCGATGCGCGGTCGAGCAGACGCGTCGCGCCGCGCGCGAGCGTGACTTCGCGCAGCCGGATCATGCTCGCGTGCGCGTGTCGGCGGCCGTCAGCGCGAAGTCGTAGTCGATGACGAGCGGCGCATGGTCGGAAAAGCGCCGGTTCGTGTAGATCGACACCGTATGCGCGGTGGCGGCGATGCCGGGCGTCGCGATCTGGTAGTCGATCCGCCAGCCGACGTTATTGGCCCACGCCTGCCCGCGGTTGGACCACCACGTGTACTGGTCGGGGCGCGCATCGACCTTGCGGAAGACATCGACGAACCCCAACTCGCCGAACACGCGCGACAGCCATGCGCGCTCCTCCGGCAGGAAGCCGGAGTTCTTCTGGTTGCTGCGCCAGTTCCTGAGGTCGATCGGCTGGTGCGCGATGTTCCAGTCGCCGCACAGCACGATCTCGCGGCCGCGCGCGCGCAGCGCGGCCAGGTGCGGCAGGAACGCCTCGAGGAAGCGAAACTTCGATGCCTGCCGGTGCGGACCGCTCGATCCGGAAGGCAGGTAGACGCTGATCACCGTGACATTGCCGAAATTGGCCTCGACATAGCGGCCTTCGGCATCGAATTCGGCGTGGCCGAAACCGGCGGCATGTACATGCGGCAGCTTCGAATAGATGGCGACGCCGCTGTAGCCCTTGCGCTCGGCCGGATGGAACGCCGCCACGCTCTTGCGCGGCGCGCGCATCGCTGCCGGCACGTCGCACTCGTCGCACTTGATCTCCTGCAGGCAGACGACATCCCACGGTTCGACCCGCGCGAGCCAGCGCGCGAAGCCCTTGCGCTCGGCCGAGCGTATGCCATTGACGTTGAGTGTGATGACGCGCATGGCGAAAATACCGGGCAAAGGCGCGATTTTACCGGGTACCGTGCGCGCGGGTCGCCATTGAACCGCCGTCCGAGGTGCGCATCGCGCACGCTGTATAATTCGCGCCGCTCTCATGGCTGCCTCCTCCTCCGACTTTCGACAGCAATTCCTGGCGTTTGCACTGGCACAGGACGTGCTGCGCTTTGGAGCGTTCGTCAATAAAGGGGGTCGCAAGACTCCGTATTTTTTCAACGCAGGATTGTTCAGCGACGGCAGCAGCCTGCGCGCTCTCGGTCGCTTTTATGCGGATGCGTTGCGTGCGAGCGGGCTTTCGTTCGACATGCTTTTCGGACCGGCGTACAAGGGCATCACCTTGGCGGCGGCGACCGCCATTGCACTGGCCGAAAATGGGCACAATGTGCCGTTCAGCTACAACCGCAAGGAAATCAAGGATCATGGTGAAGGCGGTGACATCGTGGGTGCGGCGCTCGCAGGCGGCGTGGTGATCATCGACGACGTGATCACCGACGGCGGCGCCAAGCGCGAAGCCATCGAGCGCGTTCGCAGCGCCGGTGCGCATCCGGTGGCGGTGCTGATCGCGTTCGACCGCAAGGAGCGCGGCCGTGGCGAGCTTTCGGCCATCCAGGAACTGCAGCGCGACTTCGGCGTCCCGGTAATCTCCATTGCCACGCTCGACGACCTGGCCACCTTTATCGACGCCGATCCGGCGCTCGTCGTGCATGCGCCGGCGATCGCCGCGTACCGCGCAACCTACGGCGTCCAATGACGCCGGCCGCAATGCCTTTGCGCGCGGCCGGTACTGCAACGCTGCGATACGTGCGCACCTGCGCGATGGTCGCTGGCTGCCTGCTGGCTGTGCTCGTCGGCGCAGCGCGGGCCGACACGTACAAGTGGACCGACGACAAGGGCGTCACGCATTACACCGACAAGATGCCTGCGGACCAGGTCAACAAGGCATCGACGGTGCTCGACAAACAGGCGCGGCCGATCAAGCAGATCGAGCCGCCGCCCACGCCGGCGCAACGCGCCGCCAAGGAAGCCGAGAACAAGCGTCTCGAGGCGCTGACCAAGAGCCGCGAAGAGGCCGATCGCCACGACCGCGCGCTGATGCAGTCGTTCACCAGCGTCGAGGAGATCGAGCTGTCGAAGGGACGTGCGGTCGGCACGCTCGACAGTCAGCTGCAGTCGTCGCATGCCTACATCACCCAGCTCGAAAGCCGGCGCGCCGATGTCGTCGCCAAGAAGGCGTCGTATGGCCAGAAGCCGGCACCCGAGACGCTCGACCGCGAGATCGCGTCGATCGACGTCGAAGTGCAGCGCCAGAAAGAACTGATCGATGCCCGCCAGCAGGAGAAGCTGCAGACAGTCGCGCGCTACGACACGTTCACGGCGCGCTGGCGTGAATTGAAGGCCGAAGCCGACGCCAAGGCGGTCGGCGGTGCGTCCGCGCCGGGCACTTCGACGGCGACGGCAGCGCACACCAGGTAGCATCTTCCCGGCACGTAGCCGAGAGCCTCGCGGTAACCGCGCACGACGTGCGTGGTGCGCGCCTGCCATAATCTCCGGTTGTCCCTCAAGCAGGATTCGATAAAAGCTTCGCCATGGCTCAATACGTTTACACGATGAACCGCGTCGGCAAGATGATTCCGCCCAAGCGCGTGATATTGAAGGACATCTCGCTGTCGTTCTTTCCCGGGGCGAAGATCGGCGTGCTGGGCTTGAACGGCTCCGGCAAGTCGAGCCTGCTCAAGATCATGGCGGGCGAGGACCTGGAGTTCGAAGGCGAGGCGACGCCGATGCCGGGCCTGCGCATCGGTTTCCTGCCGCAGGAGCCGCATCTCGACGCGGCGATGACGGTGCGCGAAGCGGTCGAGCAGGGGATGGGTGAAGTGCTTGCCGCGCAATCGAAGCTCGAGGACGTCTACGCGGCGTACGCTGAAGCGGACGCCGACTTCGACGCACTGGCGGCCGAGCAGGCGCGACTCGAGGCGATCATCGCGGCGTCGGGCGCCGACGCCGGCGTGCAGATGGAAATCGCCGCCGATGCGTTGCGGCTGTCGCCATGGGACGCGAAAATCGGCACGCTGTCCGGTGGTGAAAAGCGTCGCGTCGCGCTGTGCCGGCTGCTCCTGTCGAAGCCGGACATGCTGCTGCTCGACGAGCCGACCAACCACCTCGACGCCGAGAGCGTCGAGTGGCTCGAGCAGTTCCTGCAGAAGTTTCCGGGTACGGTGATCGCCGTCACCCACGATCGATATTTCCTCGACAACGCCGCCGAATGGATCCTCGAGCTCGACCGAGGATCGGGCATTCCGTGGAAGGGCAACTACAGTTCCTGGCTGGAGCAGAAGGGCGAGCGGCTGCGCACCGAGTCGAAGCAGGAGGCGGCGCGCATCAAGGCGATGAAGACCGAGCTCGAATGGGTGCGCGCGAACCCCAAGGGACGCCAGGCGAAGAGCAAGGCGCGCATCGCGCGCTTCGACGAGCTCGCCTCCTACGAGCACCAGACGCGCAACGAGACCTCCGAAATTTTCATTCCGGTGGCCGAGCGCCTGGGCAACGCGGTGATCGAGTTCAAGGACGTCAGCAAAGGCTACGGCGATCGCCTCTTGATCGACAAGCTGTCGTTCCACGTGCCGCCCGGCGCGATCGTCGGCGTCATCGGCCCCAACGGCGCGGGCAAGTCGACGCTGTTCCGCATGATCACCGGCCAAGAGAAACCGGACCGTGGCGAAATCGTCATCGGCCACACGGTGCAGCTCGCCGTCGTCGACCAGTCGCGCGAATCGCTGCCCAACGACAAGACCGCGTGGGAGGCGGTTTCCGGCGGCCAGGACATCCTCACCATCGGCAAGTTCGAGATGCCATCGCGTGCGTACCTCGGCCGTTTCAATTTCAAGGGGCAGGACCAGCAGAAGAATGTCGGCCAGCTGTCGGGCGGCGAGCGTGGCCGGTTGCATCTCGCAGCGACGCTGCTGAAGGGCGGCAACGTGCTGCTGCTCGACGAACCGTCGAACGATCTCGACGTGGAAACGCTGCGCGCACTCGAGGAGGCACTCCTCGAATTCCCCGGCTCGGCGCTGGTGGTTTCACACGATCGCTGGTTCCTCGACCGCATCGCCACGCACATCCTCGCCGCGGAGGATGATTCGAAGTGGGTGTTCTACGAGGGCAACTTCCACGAATACGAGGACGACAAGAAGAAACGCCTCGGTGAAGACGGCGCGCGGCCGCACCGTCCGCGCTACAAGCCGCTGATGTAGTAGCGCTTACAATTTTTTAAAATATGAGACGAATTTGTATGCCAGGCAATCCTGTCGATTCCGTAGGCCCGATTCCTGATCACATTAGGGTGAGCTGGAAGGATCGGAATAGAAATGAGATTCTTCAAGCC
>DATCFA010000289.1:0-3827 GCA_036509805.1 Casimicrobiaceae bacterium | reverse complement strand
CTGCGCGAAGGCCGCCTCAGGATCTCCGTAGCGGAACGCGCGATCGCTGACCAGGTTGCTGCCGACGGCCGCGTGCAGCACCACCGCATCGGCGTCCAGCGCGGAGGCGGGATCGACCACGGCCGGCAACGGCGCGTATTCGACGCGAACCTGCTCGATTGCGTCTTCAGCGAGGTAGCGATTCTCCGCGATGACCACGGCCACGGGCTCGCCGACGTAGCGGACGCGTTCTTGCGCGAGGCACCAGTGCTCCATCGGCTGCTTGACGCCAACGACGAACGGCTGCGACCACGCGCGCACATCCGCGCCGGTGAGGACGGCGCGTACGCCGGGTAGCGCCTGCGCCGCGGTTACGTCGATGGCGAGTACGTCGGCATGCGCATGCGGCGAGCGCAGGATCGCTGCATGCAGCGTACCGGGCTTGCTGCCAAGGTCGTCGACGAACGCACCTCGCCCGGTCAACAGCCAGGCGTCCTCGATCCGTTCCACCGACTGGCCAACGTAGTCCCTCATGCGGGAATTTTAGCCGCCCTTGTCTCGCGAAGGGACGCCACACCCTCGACGGATTTACCCTGGAGTCTGCTTTTGCATCCGTCCGTGATGGCCCCGACACCAACCTTGCCGTTCGGCCAACTCTCGTTGCCGGGTGTGCAGAGGACTCCGCCTCCAGGAACGTGCGCGCTGCCGGGCGCACCATGAAAAAGCCCGGCCGAAGCCGGGCTTTTTTGCTGCAACTTCTTGCGTCGCTGGTTCCCCGCTTGCGCGGGGATGATATTCCGCTGTCGCGGAATATCACATGTCCATGTCGCCCATGCCACCCATGCCGCCGCCTCCGCCGCCCATCGGCTTGTCGTCCTTGGGCAGTTCGGCGACCATCGCATCGGTCGTCAGCATCAACGATGCCACCGACGCCGCGTTTTGCAGCGCGAAGCGCGTGACCTTGGTCGGATCGAGCACGCCCATTTCGACCATGTCGCCGTATTCGCCGGTCGCCGCATTGAAGCCGTAGTTGCCCTTGCCTTCGACGACCTTGTTGATGACGACCGACGGCTCGTCACCGGCGTTCTGCACGATCATCCGCAGCGGCTCTTCGACTGCACGCATGACGATCTTGATGCCGGCGTCCTGGTCGGGGTTGGCGCCCTTCAGGTTCTTGATGTTGGCGCGCGCGCGCAGGTAGGCGACTCCGCCGCCCGGCACGATGCCTTCTTCGACGGCCGCACGCGTTGCGTGCAGCGCGTCCTCGACGCGCGCCTTCTTTTCCTTCATTTCGACTTCGGTCGCGGCGCCGACCTTGATCAGCGCAACGCCGCCGGCCAGCTTGGCGACACGTTCCTGCAGCTTTTCCTTGTCATAGTCGGACGTCGCTTCCTCGATCTGCGCACGGATGTTCTTGACGCGCGCTTCGATCGACGCCTTTTCCCCGGCACCGTCGATGATCGTCGTGTCTTCCTTGCCGACTTCGATGCGCTTCGCGCGGCCGAGGTCCTTGATCGTCGCGTTCTCGAGCTTCAATCCCAGTTCCTCGGCGATCACGGTGCCGTTGGTCAGGATCGCGATGTCCTCGAGCATTGCCTTGCGACGGTCACCGAAGCCCGGCGCCTTGACGGCGACGGTCTTGAGGATGCCGCGGATGTTGTTGACCACCAGTGTCGCCAGCGCCTCGCCATCGACGTCTTCGGCGACGATCAACAGCGGCTTGCCGGCCTTCGCAACCTGTTCCAGCACCGGCAGCAGGTCACGGATGTTCGAGACCTTCTTGTCGTGCAGCAGGATGTACGGGTCTTCCAGCACGGCAGTCTGCTTTTCCGGGCTGTTGATGAAGTACGGCGAAATGTAGCCGCGGTCGAACTGCATGCCTTCGACCAGGTCGAGCTCGTTCTCCAGGCCCTTGCCGTCCTCGACGGTGATCACGCCTTCCTTGCCGACCTTGTCCATCGCCTCGGCGATCGTCATGCCGATCGACTCGTCGGCGTTGGCGGAGATTGCGCCGACTTGCGCGATTTCCTTCGACGTCGAGCACGGCTTGCTGATCTTCTTCAGCTCCTCGATGATCGCGATGACGGCCTTGTCGATGCCGCGCTTCAGATCCATCGGGTTCATGCCGGCGGCAACGTACTTCATGCCTTCGGTGACGATCGACTGCGCGAGCACGGTGGCCGTCGTGGTGCCGTCACCGGCGACGTCGGAAGTCTTCGACGCGACTTCCTTGACCATCTGTGCGCCCATGTTTTCGAACTTGTCCTTCAGTTCGATTTCCTTGGCGACCGACACACCGTCCTTGGTGATCGTCGGCGCGCCGAAGCTGCGCTCGAGCACGACGTTGCGGCCCTTCGGGCCCAGCGTCACCTTGACGGCATTGGCGAGGATATTCACGCCACTGACCATCTTGTTGCGTACGTTCTCGCCGAAGCGGACGTCTTTGGCTGCCATGATTTCTGTTCTCCGGATGCGTTATTCGTGGGCGGGCGGCTGACGGCTAAAGCGTCAGGCGACGATGCCGATGATGTCGTCTTCGCGCATGTGCAGCAGGTCCTGGCCTTCCATCTTGAATTCCTGGCCGGAGTACTTGCCGAACAGCACCTTGTCGCCGGCCTTGACGCCGACCGGGAGGAGCTTGCCGTTGTCGTCGGTCTTGCCCGGGCCGCAGGCGACGACTTCGCCCATCGACGGTTTTTCGGCTGCGGTATCGGGGATGACGATGCCACCGGCCGATTTACGCTCCTCTTCGAGCCGCTTGACGATCACGCGGTCATGCAAAGGCTTGAGCTTCATAGTAAGTACCCACTCCAATATTCGTTAGGGGATTCCGGGTTCGCCGGCGGAGTGCACGCGGCCCGTAGGAGGCGGCCGCGTTGTTAGCACTCAACGGCTGCGAGTGCTAATAGTAAGCGGTGGCAGGGGAAATAGCAACAGCTAACGCGACAAATTGGAGACGCCAGGGACGCCGCCGGCCCGCCGGTGCCGGCTGGGACGCGAGGCCCCGTTACCGCACGTCCGGCAGCGCCGGGCGCTGGCCAAACCCCGCTGACAGCGGCCCCGCCTCAAGGCGCCTGCCAGCCGCCACCCAGCGCGCGCACCAGCGTCACGTTGGCTTGCCAGGCGCGCCCGAGCAGCTGCACCAGCGTGCGTTCATTGCTGAACTGGACCGTCTGCGCGGCGAACACGTTGATGTAGCCGACGATGCCGGCCTTGTACTGGTTGGTGGTCAGCTCGACCGAATGGCGCGCGGCGTCGACCGCCGCCTGCTGGATCACGGTTTCCTGCTTGAGTATCGCCAGCGTCGCCAGGTTGTCCTCGACCTCCTGGAATCCGGCGAGCACCGTCTGCCGGTAATTGGCCACCGCCTCGTCGAATTGCGCGACCGTTTGCGCGCGTTGTGCGCGACGCAGGCCCGCGTCGAACACCGGCTCGGCGATGTCGGCGCCGATCGACCAGAAGCGGTTGGGCAACGACAGCAACTGTGCGAGCTTCGAGCTCGCGAAACCGCCGCTCGCCGACAGGCTCAGCGTCGGGAAGAACGCAGCGGTGGCCACGCCGATTTCGGCGTTGGCGGCCGCCATCCGTCGCTCGGCGGCGGCGATGTCCGGGCGCCGCTCCAGCAATTGCGACGGCACGCCCGGGGGCACGTCCGGGGGTGCCGGCAGGTCTTCGACGACCGGCAGCGAAAAGTCCGCCGGCGCCTTGCCGACCAGCACCGCGATCGCATGCTCGAACTGCGCGCGCGTCGCACGGTTGTCCACCGCCTGCGCCTGCGCCGACTTGAGCTGTGTGTCGGCCTGCACGACTTCGGCACGCGCCGCCACCCCCGCGTTGTAGCGGTTGGT
>DATCFA010000288.1:0-3349 GCA_036509805.1 Casimicrobiaceae bacterium | reverse complement strand
GCCGCCATTTTTCCAGGCGATCGCAGGCAGTGCGCGCACGTCGTAGCGCTCGATCAACGCGACCCACTCGACATCGGCAATTCGAGGCCGTTCGTCTTCGCGCACGCGAGGGCGTCGTCATAGCCCGCATCGGCGTGGCGGATAACGCCCGACGCCGGGTCGTTCCACAACAGGCGCTCGAGGCGTCGCGCTGCCGCGTCGGTGCCGTCGCAGACGATCACCGCGCCCGCGTGTTGCGAAAATCCCATGCCGACGCCACCGCCGTGATGCAGGCTCACCCATGTCGCTCCGCTCGCCACATTGAGCATCGCATTGAGCATCGGCCAGTCGGACACCGCGTCGGAGCCGTCCTTCATGGCCTCGGTCTCGCGATTGGGGGAGGCGACCGAGCCCGAGTCCAGATGGTCGCGCCCGATGACGATCGGCGCCTTCAGCTCGCCGCGCGCGACCATTTCATTGAACGCGAGGCCGGCGCGGTCGCGCTCGCCGAGACCGATCCAGCAGATTCGCGCAGGCAACCCCTGGAACGCGATGCGCTCGCGCGCCATGTCGAGCCAATGATGCAGCGCGTCGTCTTCCGGGAACAGCTCCTTCATCCTCGCGTCGGTGCGGTAGATGTCTTCCGGGTCGCCCGAGAGCGCGACCCAGCGGAACGGACCCTTGCCGCGGCAGAACAGCGGACGGATGTACGCCGGCACGAAGCCGGGAAAATCGAAGGCGTTGGCCACACCTTCGTCGAACGCGACCTGGCGGATGTTGTTGCCGTAGTCGACCGTCGGCACGCCCATCGCATGGAACGCGAGCATCGCCTCGACGTGCGTGACGATCGACGCGCGTGCGGCGACCTCGACCGCGCGCGGGTCGCTGGCGCGCGTCGCTTCCCATTGCGCAATGCTCCAGCCGGCGGGCAGGTAGCCGTTGACGAGGTCGTGCGCCGACGTCTGGTCGGTGACGATGTCGGGGCGCGGACCTCCTGCCGCTGCGCGGCGCACGAATTCCGGCATCAGTTCCGCGGCGTTGCCGGAGAGACCCACCGACACCGGCTGCCGGCGCGCGGTGGCGTCGACGATGATCGCCAGCGCTTCGTCGATCGACGCCGCCTTGCGGTCCAGGTAGCGCGTGCGCAACCGCGCGTCGATGCGCGATTCCTGGCATTCGATCGCGAGCACCGATGCGCCGGCGAGCACGCCCGCGAGCGGCTGCGCGCCGCCCATGCCGCCGAGTCCGGCGGTGAGGATCCAGCGGTTGCGAAGGTCGCCGCCGTAGTGCTGGCGACCGGCCTCGACGAACGTTTCGTACGTGCCCTGCACGATGCCCTGGCTGCCGATGTAGATCCACGAGCCGGCGGTCATCTGGCCGTACATCATCAGGCCTGCGCGATCGAGCTCATGGAATTTTTCCCACGTCGCCCAGTGGGGGACGAGGTTGGAATTGGCGATCAGCACGCGCGGGGCGTCGACGTGCGTGCGCAACACGCCCACCGGCTTGCCGGATTGAACGAGCAGCGTCTCGTCCTCGTGCAGGTTGCGCAGGCTGTCGAGGATGGCGTCGAAGCATTCCCAGTTGCGCGCCGCCTTGCCGATGCCGCCGTACACGACGAGATCCTGCGGCCGCTCTGCGACGTCGGGATCGAGGTTGTTCTGGATCATCCGGTAAGGCGCTTCGATCAGCCAGTTCCTGCAGGTGAGCGTCGTCCCGCGCGGCGCGCGCACGGTTCGCGCGCCAGTTTTCGTGGCGGCCGTCGCGAAGATGCTGTCGTTGGCACTCATGGTTGTCTCCTGGGGCAGGTCGTGTGCGGCATTACCGGACGGCAACACGCTGGCGTTGCATCAAACGGCTCGGAAGCATCACCGCGATCGACTCCGGACATTGTTCGCGCAGCGCCCATTCGCGCATCGCCTCGATGTCGTGCGCGAGAAAGCGATCCCTTTCGAGAAATGCGACGCGTGTGCGGATGCCGGCGTGTTCCCGCTCGATGGCCTCCGAACTCTTCAGCGGACGCAGGAAATCGATTCCCTGCGCGGCGGCCATCGCCTCGATGCCGACCACGGTCGCCGTGTTGGTCAGCATTTCCGCGAGCCGGCGCGCAGCGAACGTCGCCATCGACACATGGTCTTCCTGGTTGGCCGACGTCGGCAGGCTGTCGACGCTTGCCGGGTGTGCGAGCGACTTGTTTTCCGACGCCAGCGCGGCGGCGGTGACGTGCGCGATCATGAATCCGGAATTGACGCCGCCATCGCGAACCAGGAACGCCGGCAGTCCCGACAGGCTCGCGTCGATCAGCAACGCGATCCGCCGCTCGGAAATCGCACCGATTTCGGCAATCGAAAGCGCGAGCGCATCGGCGGCGAACGCCACCGGCTCGGCGTGGAAGTTTCCGCCCGATACCACATCGCCCTGCTGCGCGAACACCAGCGGATTGTCCGACGCCGCATTGGCTTCGATTTCGAGCACGCGTGCGGCGTGCACCAGGTTGTCGAGGCATGCGCCCATCACCTGTGGCACGCAACGAATCGAGTAAGGGTCCTGCACGCGGCCGCATTCGGCGTGCGATTGCACGATCTGGCTGCCGTCGAGTAGCGCGCGCAAGCCTGCGGCCACCGCGATTTGCCCCGGCTGTCCGCGCGCTTCATGAACGCGCGCATCGAGCGGACGCAGCGAGCCCCTGATCGCTTCGAGCGACAGCGCGCCGGCGACCAGTGCGGCGGCGAATACATTCTCGGCGTCGAACAGCGCGGCCAGCGCGAGCGCATTCGACACCTGCGTGCCGTTGAGCAGTGCGAGGCCCTCCTTGGGACCGAGTACGAACGGCGCGAGTCCCGCGTGACGCATGGCGGCGGCGCCCGGCATCGTCTCGCCGTGCACCGAGGCTTCGCCTTCGCCGATCAGCACGGCGGCGAGGTGCGCGAGCGGCGCCAGGTCACCCGACGCGCCTACCGATCCCTTCGACGGAATCCGCGGCAGCACGTGCGTGTTGGCGAGTGCCAGCAGCGCATCGACGATCTGCGAGCGTATGCCAGAGTAGCCGCGCGCGAGGCTGACGGCCTTGGTTGCGAGCACCAGGCGCACGACTCCGTCTGCCAGCGGCGCGCCGACGCCGGTGCTGTGCGACATTACGAGATTGCGTTGCAGCTCGGCGAGTCGATCATGCGCGATGCGCGCCTGCGCGAGCTTGCCGAATCCCGTGTTGACGCCGTACACCACGGCGTCCCGCGCGACAATGTCCCCGATGATCTTCTGCGCAGCGTCGATACGGCCGTACGCGCTGTCATCCATTGCGAGACGGACATCGCCGAGGTAGACACGACGCAATTGGGCCAGCGTCACCGATCCCGGATCGAGTGTGATT
>DATCFA010000287.1:0-2759 GCA_036509805.1 Casimicrobiaceae bacterium | reverse complement strand
CAGCCGATCCGTTGGTATTGCCCGATCCCGGCACCGGCGCAATCGCGTTCGAGCATGTGACCTTCCACTATCCATCGCGGCCGAACCACGCGGCGCTTGCCGATTTCTCGCTCGACGTGCGGGCCGGCGAGCGCGTCGCGCTGGTCGGGCCTTCGGGCGCCGGCAAGACCACGGCGCTGCAGTTGCTGGCGCGCTTCTACGACGCGCAGTCGGGAGCGGTGCGCCTCGATGGCGTCGACGTCGTGCGCGCCGATCCGCGCGAGGTGCGCCGGCGCATCGCGCTGGTGCCGCAGGACCCGGTGATGTTCGCCGCGAGCGTTGCCGAAAACGTCCGCTACGGACGGCCGGGCGCGACCGACAGCGACGTGCAGGCGGCATGCGTCGCCGCGTTCGCCGACGAATTCGTTGCACGGCTGCCCAATGGCTATGACACGTTCCTCGGCGAGCGGGGCGTGCGCCTGTCCGGCGGCCAGCGCCAGCGCCTGGCCATCGCGCGCGCGGTGCTGGCTGACCGGCCGCTGCTGTTGCTCGACGAGGCCACCAGCGCGCTCGACGCCGAAAGCGAACGCGCGGTGCAGCTCGCGCTTGAAAGGCTGATGATCGACCGCACTGTGCTGATGATCGCGCACCGGCTCGCCACCGTCCGCCATGCCGACCGCATCGCGGTGATGGAGGATGGTCGCATCGTCGCGATCGGACCTCACGACGCGCTGCTGCGCGACAGCCCTTTGTACGCGCGCCTGGCATCGCTGCAGTTCGTCGACAAGTAAACGGGGTCCGCGGACGCCGTTTCCACCGCTACCCGAATACCGTTAATATATACGGTTCCCCGCCATTGCCCGACGCCATGATCCTCACGTATCCCGACAGCCCGTACGAACTCCACCAGCCTTTCGAACCCGCCGGCGACCAGCCGCAGGCGATAGACAAGCTCATCGAAGGCTTGCGCGACGGGTTGTCGTTCCAGACGCTGCTCGGCGTCACCGGCTCCGGCAAGACGTTCACGATGGCCAACGTCATCGCGCGCACGGGACGCCCCGCGCTGGTGCTTGCACCGAACAAGACGCTGGCAGCACAGCTCTATTCGGAGTTCCGCGACTACTTCCCGCACAACGCCGTCGAGTACTTCGTCAGCTACTACGACTACTATCAGCCCGAGGCGTACGTTCCCTCGCGCGACCTCTACATCGAGAAGGACAGCTCGATCAACGAGCACATCGAACAGATGCGGCTGTCGGCCACCAAGGCGATCCTCGAACGTCCGGATTGCATCATCGTGGCCACGGTGTCGGCGATCTACGGCATCGGCGACCCGTCCGAGTACCACAGCATGATCCTGCACCTGCACGAGGGCGACAAGCTGACGCAGCGTGACGCGATCAAGCGGCTCACCGAGTTGCAGTACCAGCGCAACGACACCGACTTCAAGCGCGGCACGTTTCGAGTGCGCGGCGACATCCTCGACATTTTCCCAGCCGAACACGCGGAGAACGCCGTGCGCGTCTCGCTGTTCGACGACGAGGTGGAGACGCTGCAGTTGTTCGACCCGTTGACCGGCCACGTCAAGCAGCGGATCGCGCGTTTCACCGTGTTTCCGTCGTCGCATTACGTGACAGGTCGCCAGAAGACGCTCAACGCGGTCGAGGCCATCAAGCTGGAGCTCGCATTGCAGAAGGACTTCTTTGTCACGCAAATGAAGCTGATCGAGGCGCAACGTGTCGAGCAGCGCACGCGCTTCGACCTCGAGATGATGATCGAGATTGGCTTCTGCAAGGGCATCGAAAACTATTCGCGGCATCTTTCCGGCCGCCAGCCGGGTGAGCCGCCGCCGACGCTGATCGACTACCTGCCGCGCAATTCGCTGATGTTCATCGACGAGTCGCACGTTACGGTTCCGCAGGTGGGCGGCATGTACAAGGGCGATCGTGTGCGCAAGGAAAACCTCGTCAACTACGGCTTCCGCCTGCCGTCGGCGCTGGACAACCGGCCGCTGCGCTTCGACGAGTTCGAGCGGATGCTGCCGCAGACGATCTTCGTCTCGGCGACGCCCGCCGAATACGAGCGCACGCATGCAGGGCAGGTGGTCGAACAGCTGGTGCGCCCTACAGGTCTCGTCGATCCGACGCTCGAAGTGCGGCCGGCGCAAACGCAAGTCGACGACCTGTTATCCGAAATCCGGCTGCGCGTCGACAAGAAGGAGCGCGTGCTCGTCACCACGCTGACGAAGCGGATGGCGGAGGACCTGACCGACTACCTCGCCGAGCACGGCGTCAAGGTGCGCTACCTGCATTCGGATATCGACACCGTCGAGCGCGTCGAGATCATCCGCGACCTGCGGCTCGGCGAGTTCGATGTGCTGGTCGGCATCAACCTGTTGCGCGAGGGGCTCGACATTCCCGAGGTCTCGCTGGTGGCGATCCTCGATGCCGACAAGGAAGGCTTCCTGCGCGCCGAGCGCTCGCTGATCCAGACCATCGGCAGGGCGGCGCGCCACATCAACGGCATGGCGATACTCTATGCCGACAAGATGACCGATTCGATGAAGGCCGCGATCGGCGAGACCGAGCGCCGTCGCGCGAAGCAGATCGTGCACAACACCAGGGAAGGCATCACGCCGATCGGCGTCGTCAAGCGCATCAAGGACATCATCGACGGCGTTTACGACATCGACGAGGAGCGCAAGGAACGCGTGTTGGTGACCACACTGACCAAGCGCATGGCCGAGGACCTGGCCGAGTACTACGGCGAGGTGGGGGTGA
>DATCFA010000286.1:0-16523 GCA_036509805.1 Casimicrobiaceae bacterium | reverse complement strand
CAATACCATTGGTGCAGCCGGGCGAGCGTCGCGGCATCGAGTGCCGCGCATTGCGCCCCCGTCAATGCGCGGCGGTCGGCAAGGCGCGCCAGGTCGCGGCGGCCATTACGCGCTGCGGCAAAGGCCGTACCGTTGAGGTAGAAAAGGTGGGCGTCGTAGAGAAGCTGCGTGCGCCGGTCGAGTTCGACGCCGCGCGCACGTGCGACACGCGCGAAAGCGGCGCGGGAAAGCGCTGGGTTCGGTGGCGCGAAGAACACGTCGGGCTTGGGCTCCGACAGGAAGCTCCCGGCAAACGTGTCGAGCGTGCGCCGGTCGACGCGGATTTGCGCGAGCAGCGTGGCGATGCGCGCCTGCATCGCGGCGTCGATTCGCGCCGGCGTGCCGGTGGCGACAAGGTCCGCGTCGGCGTAGCGGCCGGGCAAGTCGATGCGGTCGCGCAGGTAATCGAGGAATGCCTGCGCGAGCTCGGTCGCGCCGGCGGCACGAAAACCGATCGAATACGTGGTGCAGGTGTCGAGCGCCACGCCGTCGTGCGCGACGCCGGGCGGCAGGTAGAGCATGTCGCCCGGGCCGAGCACGTGCGCGCTGCGCGGGGCGAAGTGCCGCAGTATCTTGAGCGGCCGGTTCGGCAGCAGCGACAGGTCCTTCTGCCGGCCGTAGCGCCAGCGCCGTCGTCCTGCACCCTGCAGCAGGAACACGTCGTAGGCGTCGACGTGCGGGCCCACGCCGCCGCCGGGTGCCGCGTAACTGACCATCAGGTCGTCGAGGCGCGCGTACGGCAGGAACGCGAAACGCCGCAGCAGCGCGTCGGCGCGGCGCTCGTGCAGGTTGGTCCCCTGCACCAGCAACGTCCATTGCCGGCGCGGCAGGTTGCGCCATGTGCGCGCCGGAAACGGGCCATGCGACAGCGTCCAGCGCGCGCCGTCACGGACGACGAGCCGCGATTCGACGTCGTCGCGCGCGGCCAGCGCGCGCAACTGCGGCCAGGCGAACAGGCCGTCGAAGCCGGCGATCGCGTTGCGCAGCAGCAGCGGCCGCTTGTGCCAGTGCCGCGCGACGAACGCCGTGGCGGCAGCGGAGCTCGACAGGAGTTGCGACTCGGTCATCCGGACACGCGCACTTCAAGAAGCGAACCGGTCGCAGTATAGCGGCGCGCTACAATGCCCAGTCCTTCGATCAAGCGTTGCGCGGCACGCGCACGGTACTCATGAACGCCTTCGCCAATACCGTCGTAACCCTCAAATTCAAGCTGTTCGATGCCGGCAACAAGGTCATCGAGGAAACCGGCAACGAGCCTATCACCTACCTGCACGGCGGCCATTCGGGCATTTTTCCGAAAGTCGAGGAGGCGATCAACAACAAGCAAGCCGGCGACAGCGTGTCGGTGACCCTCGAGCCCGCGGATGCGTTCGGCGAGTACGACGCCGCATTGATCCGTGTCGAGCCCGTCGCGAGCCTGCCGCCGGATCTCACCGAAGGCGGCCACCTCGTCGCGGAGAAGGACGGCGAGGAAGTCGTGTTTCGCGTCACCAATGTCGCCGATGGCAAGGCGGTGCTCGACGGCAACCACGAGCTCGCGGGCCAGCGGTTGCGTTTCGACGCGACGATCGTCGATGTGCGCCCGGCGACCACCGAGGAAATCACGCATGGCCATGTGCACGGTGCGCACGGGCATCATCACTGACGCGAGCGCTCGCGTCGATGAGCGGCGCGCGCCCCGGCGATTGTGCGGCGCGGCCAGTGCTGCGGGGAACCATTTGGCGCCCGGCGGCCTCTACGTGACGATGAGGCACGCCGTCCTCCGCGCAGTTTTCCGCGCAGTTTTCCGATGAGCCGCCCGGTCATCATCATCGCCGCCGCGATCGTCGCGGCACTGGCCGGGTTCGCCGCCTGGTATTCATCGCGCCAGGTACCCCCGCCGCCACCGCCCGCGGTGGCGACTCCGGCGCCGGCACCCGTCACGCCACCGGCGGCGCCCACGGTGCTGCATCCGGTCGATGAGGCGCCGGCGGCCGCGGCGAGCAAAGCCGTCGAGCCCGTGCCGCTCGATCACAGCGATGCGACGCTGCGTGATGCGCTGCCCGCGATCTTCGCCGGGCACGCGCTGCCGGCGTTCCTGCGCACCGATCGCATCATCCGCAATTTCGTCGCCAGCGTGGACGCGCTGGCGCGCGACAACGTGTCGCCCACGGTGATTCCGGTCAATCCGGCACCCGGACGGATGCTGGTTGCGCAGGACGGCGATACGATGTCGATTGCCGCGGAAAATGCCGCCCGCTACACCCCGTACGTCGATGTATTGAAGGTCGTCGACGTCAAGGCCGCCGCGCGCCTCTATCTCGCGTATTACCCGCTGTTCCAGCAGGCGTACCGCGAGCTCGGCTATCCGAACGGCTATTTCAACGATCGCCTGGTGACGGTGATCGACCTCCTGCTCGCCACGCCCCAAGTCGACGGACCGGTCAAGCTGGCGCAGCCGAAAGTCGTCTACGTGTTCGCCGATCCGACGCTGGAGGCACTGCCTTCCGGGCAGAAGATCCTGCTGCGCATCGGCCACGACAACGCCGCGGTGGTCAAGGCCAAGCTGCGCGATTTCCGCAGCGCCATCGTGCGCACGCCGCCGCCCGCGCAGCCCTGACGCGGCACCAGGCTTCGGTCACGCTCGCGGCGTGTCGTCGGCGATCCTTTTCAGCTCGTAGAGTTTCTGCAGCGCCTCGCGCGGCGACAGTGCGTCAGGGTCGAGTGCCGTGACCTGCGCTGCGAGCGCCGATTCGCGCGCCGGCGCGCCGGCGGTGGCCGGCTCGGTGGCCGCGAACAGGTCCCGTTGCCCGTCGCGCTGCGTCGAAAACTGGTCGAGGCGCGCCAGGTAATTGCGCGCCTGGCGCAACGTTTCCTGCGGCAGGCCGGCGAGCCGCGCAACCTGCAGCCCGAAGCTGCGATTGGCGGCACCCTCTGCGGCGGCGTGCAGGAACACGATGCCGTCGCCGTCCTTGCCGCGTGTTTCGATCGCATCGAAATGCACGTTCGCGCATCCTTCGATTTCGGCGGCGAGCGCCGTCAGCTCGAAGTAGTGCGTGGCGAACAGCGTCAGGCTGCGATTGGTCTCCACGAGTCGGTGGGCGATCGCCCACGCGAGTGCGAGGCCGTCGAAGGTCGACGTGCCGCGGCCGATTTCGTCGATCAGCACGAGGCTGCGAGGCGTGGCGCGGTTGACGATGTACGCGGCCTCGGTCATTTCCACCATGAATGTCGAGCGGCCGCCCGCAAGGTCGTCCGCGGCGCCGATGCGCGTGAAAATGGCATCGATCGGCCCGAACGTGGCACTTTGCGCCGGCACGAACGAGCCGCAGTAAGCGAGAAGCGCAAGCAGCGCCGTCTGCCGCATGTACGTCGACTTGCCGCCCATGTTGGGGCCGGTGACCACCAGCAGGCGCCGTTCGCGGTCCAGCACGACATCGTTGGCGACGAACGACTCGACCTGCTGCGCGACCACCGGGTGGCGCCCGCGGACGATGCGGATGCCGACGTCGCTGCGAAACGCAGGACGCACCCATCCGAGCGTGCCCGCGCACACCGACAGCGCGGCGACGATGTCGAGCTCGGCCAGCGCGCGCGCGAGCGCCTGCAGCGCGCCGATCGCGGGCATCAGCGATTCGCACAACGCGTCGTACAGCGCACGCTCGCGCGAGAGCGCACGATCCTGCGCCGACAGCGCCTTGTCCTCGAACGCCTTCAATTCCGGCGTGATGTAGCGCTCGGCGTTCTTGAGCGTCTGTCGGCGCCGGTAGTCGTCCGGCACGCGCGCGACGTTGCCATGCGTGACCTCGATATAGAACCCGTGCACGCGGTTGTACTCGACCTTGAGGCTCGCAATTCCCGTGCGCTCGCGTTCGCGGCGCTCGAGTGCCAGCAGGAAGTCGCCGCATTGCGTATCGATCGCGCGCAGTTCGTCCAGGTCGGCGTCGTAGCCTGCCGCAAACACGCCGCCGTCGCGCACGTTGGACGCGGGCTCCTCCGCAATGGCCCGCCGCAGTAGCGCCGCCCATTGCGGGTCGAGCGCAAGCGCCGCGGCGGCAGCGGCGGCCAGCGGTGCGCCGACGTGTGCGAGCGTTTCGGCGAGCGCCGGCGCCGCGGCCAGCGTGTCGCGCAGCGCACCGAGCTCGCGCGGGCGCACCGAGGCGAGTGCGATGCGCGCGGCAATGCGCGCGACGTCCGTCGTGCGGCGCAGCTGCGCGACCAGCGCGTCGCGCGTGCGCACGTCGGCGAGCATCGCGTCGATCGCGTCGTGGCGCGCGATCGCCACGCGCGGATCGCGCGCAGGCTCGGTCAGCCACACGCGCAGCATCCGGCTGCCGGCGGCGGTCACGCAGCGGTCGAGCAGCGCGTGCAGCGTCGGCGTCGATTCGCCGGCGCCCGCCAACGGCGTGACGATCTCCAGGTTGCGCCGCGTGGTCGGGTCGAGCTCGATCAACGTGCCGCTGTCGACGACGTCGAGCGTGCGCACGTGCGCAAGTGCCGCACGCTGCGTGGACGCCGCATAACCCAGCAGCGCGCCCGCGGCGCCGACCGCGAGCGGCAGGTCGCCGGCGCCGAACCCCGCCAGGTCGCGCGTGCCGAAATGCCGGGCGAGCGCGCGCGCCGCGGTGGCCGTGTCGAAGTGCCACGCCGGAAGGCCGCGCGTTGCCACCCCCGCGGGCAATGCGGCAGGTGCTTCGGCGTCGTCGGCCACGAGCAACTCGGCGATATCGAGGCGCGCGAGCGTCACCGCAACGTCGGCCGTCGGCGATTCGGTCAGCGCGAACTGGCCCGAGGCGAGGTTGAGCCATGCAATGCCGCAGCGCTTGGCAGTCGTGACCAGCGCGACCAGCAGGCTGTCGCGCCGCGCGTCGAGCAGGTTCGCGTCGACCAGCGTGCCCGGCGTGACGATCCGCGACACGCGGCGCTCCATCGGGCCCTTGCCGGCCGACGGGTCGCCGACCTGCTCGACGATCACCACCGACTCGCCCGCCTTCATCAATCGCGCGAGATGCTGCTCGAGCGCGTGGAAGGGCACACCCGCCATCGGGATCGGCGCACCGGCCGATTGTCCGCGCGAGGTCAGCGTGATGTCGAGCAGGCGTGCCGCGCGCTCGGCGTCGCCATAGAAGAGCTCGTAGAAATCGCCCATCCGGTAGAACACCAGCTTGTCCGGATGCTCGTTCTTGACGCCCAGGTACTGGCGCATCATCGGCGTGTGCATCGCCAGCAGTGCGCTGCCCGCGTCGGCGGTTGCGGCGCTTGCATCACGATGGGTCGGCGGTGGATTCATGGCAGGCGGCGGTTGCGAGCGGCGGTGCGATCCGACTGCCACCATTGTCGCCGATCTCGTCGTGACGCGCATCGTGGCGCGCCATTCGCGCGGGCGCGGGTCGATGCGCGACGCAGGTGCGTGACTCAGATGCGCGACGCAGAAACAAGGGTGGGCGGCACGCACCGGCTGCGCGCCGCCCGCCTTGCACACCTCGCGCACTCGCGCGAGGTGTGTGCATCCGCTGCGCTGCCTGCTAGAACGTGCGTCGCATGTAGTACGTACTGATCGCGCTGATGATGCCCACGATGAGGATGTAGGTCGCGATCCACCAGGGCGCGCCGTTGCCGTAGTGCAACAGCGCCGTCGCCACCAGAGGCGTGATCGAGCTCGATACGATGCCCGATATCTGGTAGACGGACGATATGCCCGTATAGCGCACGCGCGTGTCGAACAGCTCGCAGAACAGCGCCGCCTCGGGCCCGTAGACGGGTGCGTAGACGAACCCGAACGCGAAGACTATTGCGCCGCCCGCCAACAATGCGCTGCCGGAGTAGTGCATCACCCAGAACATCGGGAAGGCGATGACGCCGCAGGTAAGCGCGGCCCAGCCGTACACCTTTCGGCGTCCCACGCGGTCGGACCATGCGGATGCGATGGGAATCGTGAAGATGAGCACAAACGCCGCGACCGAGATCGACAGTAGCACGGTGGTCTTGTCGTAATGCAGGGTGCCGACGAGATAGGCGATCGTAAACACCGCGTAGATATTGAACACGACACCGTCGATGTAGCGCGCGCCCCAGCCGAGCAGCACGTTCTTGCGGTAGTCACGCCAAACTTCCGCGATGGGCGCGTGCGCGATCTTCTGCTCGTCCTTGATGCGCGCAAACTCGGGCGTCTCGAGAATCCGCAGGCGGACGAACAGCCCGATGATGACCAGCACGATCGACAGCAGGAACGCCGCGCGCCAGCCCCAGGCCAGGAAATCGGCGTCAGACAGGAAATGGGTCAGCCCGGCTACCATCGCGGTGGCGAGCGACAGGCCGATCGCCAGACCCACCTGCGGAATGCACGCGTAAAGCCCGCGTTTCTCGCGTGGCGCGTATTCGAACGACATGAGCACCGCACCGCCCCACTCGCCGCCCAGCCCGAACCCCTGCAACAGCCGTAGCAGCAAAAGCAGCAGCGGCGCAGCGATCCCGATCTGCGCATAGGTCGGCAGCAGGCCGACGCAGAACGTGGCGATGCCCATGATCAAAAGCGTCAGCACGAGCAGCGGCTTGCGTCCGATCTTGTCGCCGAAATGACCGAAGATGACGCCGCCGACCGGACGCGTCACGAAGCCCACCGCGTACACGGTATAGGCGAGCATCGTCGATACGAACGGATCGTTGGCCGGAAAGAACAGCTTGTTGAAGACGAGGCCGGTGATCGTGCCGTACAGGAAGAAGTCGTACCACTCGACCGTCGTGCCGATCAGGCTTGCCAGCGTCACCAGCCGCCTGCTGCGCTGGTCGGGCACGTACGCGTCTTGCGGTGCTGCCGTCATCGTTGAAGCCATCGTGTCTCCTCCTCGTCGTCGGGCACCAAGGCACCCTGATGTGATTTACCGAGCTTCCTGCGCAATTCCCTCTTGGACGAACGTGGGGAACTTGCGGCTGGACAAGAGTATCGGCGAGCGCCTAGCATTGAACCAATACATTTTTTTCTGGATATCATAGGTCCACTCTATGCGCGTCGCCCACCTCCGATCGTTTTACGCCGCCGCCCGCTACGGCGGCTTCACCGCCGGCGCGCGCCAGTTGCACGTCAGCCAGCCGACGGTGACAACACAGGTGCGCGCGCTGGAAGCCGGCTACGGCGTCGAGCTGTTCCATCGCCACGGGCACAAGCTGGTGTTGTCGGATGTCGGACAGCAGCTTTTCGGCATCGCGCAGCGCATCTTCGGCCTCGAGGAGGACGCCGTCCACCTGCTGTCGGACAGCGGAACGCTGCGCACCGGCAAGCTGCGCATCGGCGCGGTGGGCCCCTACCACGTGATGGAAATGATCGCTGCGTTCCGGCAGCAGTACCCGGGCGTCGAGGTGACGATCCGCATCGGCAACTCCGAGGAAACCGTGCGCGGGCTGCTCGAATTGCAGACGGACGTCGCCGTGCTCGCGCAATACGCACGCGACCCGCTGCTGCATTTCGTGCCGTACCGCTCGCATCCGCTGCTGATCTTCGTGCCGGACGGGCATCGCTACGCGCGCCGCGCGAGCATCGCCATCGAGCAGCTCGCCGGCGAGCCGCTGATCATGCGCGAGGCCGGCTCGACGACGCGCAAGGTGTTCGAGGAGGCGCTGCGCAAGGCCGGTGTCGTGCCGCGGATCGCGCTGGAAATCGGCAGCCGCGAAGCGGTGCGCGAGGCGGTCATCCGCGGGCTCGGCATCGCGGCGGTGTCGGCGTTCGAGTTCGTGCCCGACCCGCGGCTGCATGCGCTGGCGATCACCAATGCCGTGGTGCGCACGGCGACGCACGTCGTGACGCTGCAGGAGCGGCGCAACGCGCGCGTGGTGTCGGCGTTCCTCGAAGTCGTCGATGGCCTGTTGCCCGCCGCGACGCGCAAGCACGCGCCGGCGCCAGCGCCGGCGCGCCGCGCACGCCGGCGCGCGTGACGCGCGGCGCGCATCAGTGCAGCTTGACGCGCGGCTCGATGCGTTCGCGCAGGAAGCGCCCGACGCTGCCCAGCGCGACGCGCGCCCAGCCGTGCAGCGCGGCCAGGTGCAGCGTGTAGTTGGAAATGTACATCGCCTTGGCGATCAGGCCCTCGACGAACATCGAGCCGCCGATCAGGCCGCCCATCAGGTTGCCCACGGCGGACGTTTCACCCAGCGACACCAGCGAGCCGTAGTTGTGATAGCGGAAAGGCTTGACGGGCCTGCCGTCGATGCGCCGGCGCAGCATCCGCGCCAGATACGACGCCTGCTGGTGCGCGGCCTGCGCGAGCGGCGGCAGTGGCGTCGCGTGGCTGGGCCAGGGCGTCTGCGCGCAATCGCCGATGGCGAACACGTCGTCGTCGTCGACGCTTTGCAGCGTGTCGCGCACGACAATCTGGTGGATGCGGTTGGTGGTGAGGCCGCCGAAGCCAGCGAGCCAATCGGGCGCCTTGACCCCGGCCGCCCACACGACGAGGTCGTAGGGCAGCGCCTTGCCGTCCGCGGTGTCGATGGTGCTGCCGTCGATGCGCACGACGCGTTCGCCTGCGAGCACGTCGATGTCGAGCTTGCCCAGCAATTTCGCCGTGGCGTCGGCGACGCGTACCGGCATCGGCGGCAGGATCCGCGCGGCCGCCTCGAGCAGCTTGATGCGCACCTGGCGGCGTGCATCAAACGCCGTGAGTCCGTAGCTTGCGAGCACGCGCGTCGTGTCGCGCAACTGCGCCGATAGCTCGACGCCCGTCGCCCCGCCGCCGATGATGACGACGTTGACGTCGGGCCGCGCGCCGGCTTCGCCGGCGGCGTTCGCGCGCGCGCATGCGGCGATCAGCCTGCGGTGGAAGCGCTCGGCGTCCGGCGTCGAGTCGAGCATCGACGCGTAGTCGCGCACGCCGGGGATGCCGAAGTCGCTGGACACGCTGCCGATCGCCATCACCAGCGTGTCGTAATGAAGCTCGCGCCGCGGCAACATCGCGAGGCCTTCGGCGTCGACAACGGCACCGATCGTCACGCTGTGCGTTACGCGATCGACCGCTTCGATCGACCCCAGGCGGAATGCGAAATGGTGCCAGTGCGCCTGCGCCATGAAGTCGATCTGGTGCGCGTGCACATCGAGGCTGCCGGCGGCGACTTCATGCAGCAGCGGCTTCCACATGTGCGTTTCGCTGCGATCCACCAGCGTCACCTGCGCGCGGCCGGACGCGCCCAGCGTGTTGCCGAGGCGCGTCGCGAGCTCGAGACCGCCGGCGCCGCCGCCGATGATGACGATCCGGTGCGGGACAGGCGTTGCGGTGTTCATGCGCCCGGCGGCCAGCGGCTGGCACGCGTGGCGCGCAGCTTCGCGGCGGCATTTTCGCAGGTCATCTGCGGCGATTATAGGGGCATCCGGGCACAAATCGGAATGCCTGCCGGAACTGCGACCGAGAGCATGCGGGGACTCGCTGCTGCGCGCGATTGACGCCGCGCAACGCGCGTGCGCCCTGCGCCGTGCTGCAAACAGGATGGACGGAACTACGCAGCGGGGATACAGCGGGAAACTGGTCGGGGTGAGAGGATTCGAACCTCCGGCCTCTACGTCCCGAACGTAGCGCTCTACCAGGCTAAGCTACACCCCGTCACTTCGATTTTGATACGAAACCGAGAGCGAACCTGCACCCGGAATTCGCCCGCTGTCGGGGACGCGGGTGCGGCGCTGGGCGGTGCAGGATCTCGGGTTTTGCGACGCCGGTGTTCAGAAGGCCCGGTTGGCCGCGAAAGTCGATAATTGTAGCAGAGTCCGCGTTTGCGGCGAAGGCGGGAATCCAGCGAGACAGTCGGCTGCGGCCTGCGCTTCGCGCGCCGCGCGGTCGCGCGCATAGGCCATTGCGCCCGTCGATGCGAGCAGCGCGAGCACGTGCGCGAAGTCGGCGGTATCGCTGCTGTCGAGTGCACGGCGGACGAACGCGGCGTCGTCGGCCGACGCGACGGCGAGCGCGCGTATCAGCGGCAGCGTCATCTTGCCTTCGGCCAGGTCGTCGCCCAGGTTCTTGCCCAGCGTTCCCGCGTCGCCTTCGTAGTCGAGCACGTCGTCCTGGATCTGGAACGCGATGCCGAGGTGCATCCCGTAGCGCGCCAGCGCGTCTTCCTGCGCGGACGGCGCGTCACCCAGCACGGCGCCCAGGCGCGCCGCGGCCTCGAACAGCTTCGCCGTCTTGCGGCGTATGACGCCGACGTAGGCGTCTTCGTCGACCTCGGCGTTGCCGACATTCATCAGTTGCAGTACTTCGCCTTCGGCGATTTCGTTGGTGGCATCGGCGAGGATCGACAGCACGCGCAGGCGGCCGCTGCCCACCATCAACTGGAACGCACGCGAATACAGGAAGTCGCCGACCAGCACCGACGCGGCATTGCCGAATGCGGCGTTGGCAGTGGCGCGGCCGCGGCGCTGCGACGACTCGTCGACGACGTCGTCGTGCAACAGCGTCGCCGTATGGATCATCTCGATGACAGCCGCCAGCGAATGGTGGTCGCGCCCGCGGTAGCCGACAGCGCCGGCCGCCAGCAGCAGCACGGCGGGACGCAGCCGCTTGCCGCCGGCGCCGACGATGTATTCAGCCACCTGGCGCACCAGCGCCACGTCCGACGCCAGGTTCTGGCGCAGCACCGCGTCGACTTCCGCCATGTCGGCCGCAACGGCGTCATTCAGGAAGGGGAGGCTCAAAGGACGAGGATCGTGTGGGAAGGCCGCGGATCGCGGGTTTTGCGGAAAGTTCGTGGATTCTGCAATCCGCCGGATCGCCGGCGGACGCTGATTCTACCCGAGCGCCGGCATCGTCTGAGGCAGTGAGCGCGCTGTCGTACATCCGGGTTGACGCCAAGGGCCAAAACCCGTTAAACTTCAAGACTTTTCACGCCGCCACCCGCCCGTGCGCTCACCGCTGGCATCCCGGGCGCGGCCATGCATGCTGCGCAACGGGCAACAAGCAGCGACCAGTCAATCGAAGATCAGGAGTGCTTCACTCATGTACGCGGTCATAAAAACCGGCGGCAAGCAATACAAGGTTGCGCCCGGCGAAAAACTCAAAGTAGAACTGATACCGGCGGATGTGGGCGCGAGTGTGGTTCTCGACCAGGTGTTGATGGTCGGTGAAGGCGAAAGCGTCCGTCTGGGCCAGCCCATCGTGGCAGGTGCAACGGTCACTGCAACGGTGGTCGCGCAAGGTCGCGGCGAAAAAGTGAAGATCTTCAAGATGCGCCGCCGCAAGCATTACCAGAAGCACCAGGGGCATCGGCAGAGCTACACCGAACTCAGGATCGAAGCGATCGTCGGCTAGCCGACGCACGTTCACGGCAACGGAAGGTCATCCATGGCACACAAAAAAGCAGGCGGCAGCTCACGCAATGGCCGCGATTCGCACTCGAAGCGGCTCGGCACCAAGGTCTACGGCGGCGAAGCCATCCGCGCCGGTGGCATCATCATCCGCCAGCGCGGCACGCCGATCCATCCGGGCGTCAACGTCGGCATGGGCAAGGATTTCACGTTGTTCGCGCTGGTCGACGGCACGGTGAAGTTCACCGTCAAGGGCGCGAAACAGGACAAGTTCGCCAACGTCGTCGAAAGCGTGCAGGCGGCGTAGCGCCAGCGGAAAGCGAGCCGCGCACGCGCGCGGGCTTGCAGGAATGAAACCGGCACCGATGCGCCGGTTTTTTTTCGCGTGCAGCACGGCGAGCGGCGTTGCCGGCGCCGGCAACGCTCGCGGCCGCTTCAGCGGCGCTCGGTCCAGTACATCATGCCGGCCGCGACGACGATGAAGAAAACCAGCGGCGTCACCACGCTGAACAGCGGCGGCCAGTCGTTCAGCACGCCCAGGTTGGAGAACAGTCGTCCGATCAGGAAAAAGGCCAGCCCGAGCATCGTGCCGATGAAGATACGCAAGCCCATGCCGCCGGAGCGCCGCTGGAAATGCGCGAAGGGCAGCGCGAGGATCATCATCGTCAGCACCGACAACGGGTAGAAGATCTTGCTCCAAAACGCGATCTCGAAGCGCGACGTCTTCTGCGCGCTCCCGGAAAGCAGCTTGATGTTGTCGTACAGCGCGTCGAGCTCGAGGCGCTCGGGCGCAACCGTGTAGACCGTCAGGATCGACGGCCGCAGCACGGTATTCCACGTCCATACCGGCGCTGTCTCCACCCGCGTGCTGTCGGCGCCGACTTCGGTGGTCTGCACGTTCTGCAGGTCCCACGCGTTGTGCGCCGGATCGAAGTGTCCGGATTCGGCGACGCGTACGCGCACGAGCCGCGCGTCGGCGTCGAACTCGTAGATGCGCACGCCCATCAGCGTCATGTCGGCGAGCACCGAGCGGATGTTGACGAACGTGCGATCCTGCTTGAACCAGAACCCGCTGGCGAACTGCTGCGCGACGACCTCCGTCGACGCGCCGCGCGCGCTCGCGCGGAGCGTCTGCGCGAGGCGCTCGGCCGGCGGCGCCACGAACTCGCCGGCCAGGAACGTCGCCAGCGCCAGCGGGATGCCGATGCGCACGACCGACCACGTGACCTGCGACATCGACGCGCCCGACGCACGCATCACCGTATATTCGGAATTGGCGACGAGCTGCGAGATGGCGAACAGCGTGCCGATCAGCGCGGCCACCGGAAAGAGCTCGTACATCCGCGACGGCAGGTGCAGCGCGACGTACATCAGTGCCGCGGTGAACGTGTAGCCGCCGCGGCCGACATCCGACAGCTCCTGGATCAGGTCGAAGAATCCGAACAGCAGGACCAGCGCGACGAAGATCAACAGCGTGGACAGCAGCACCTCGCGGCCCAGGTAGCGGCGCAGCAAACGCATCGGCTACTGCGCCGCCGCTTGGGCGCCGCGCCGCCCGCGCAGCAGGCCCGTCACCGAAAGCTGCTGGCGGAACAGCACGAACACCAGCAGCAGCGCGATCACGTGCGGCAGCGCCAGCCCCACCCAGAAATTGAGCCGGCCCTGCGCGATCATGCTCTGCACGATGTTGAGGCCATTCGAATAAAGCATGTACATGAACGCCGCTGCGATGAGGTTGAACGAGCGGCCCATCCGCGGATTGACGTAAGCCAGCGGAATGGCCAGCAGCACCAGCACCAGCGCTTCCAGCGGCACCGACAGCCGCCAGAACAGCTCGGCGCGCTCGGTGTCGTCGGGGACGAGCATCAGTTGCTCGGTGGGGATGGCCTTGCGCGACAGCGTCACCGCGCGCGCCTCGGCCGGCTCGATTCGTCGCGCCAGCTTGTCGAATTCGACGACGCGATATTCGGGTGTGCCCGGCTTGCCCTCGTAGCGGCGGCCTTCGCTGAGGACGATGAAGCGGTCGCCGTTCTTCGCTTCCTCCAGCCGCGCGGTGCGCGCCACCGTCGTCTCGTCGTGCGCGTCGCCGATCGAATGCAGGAAGACGTTGCGGATGACGCCGGTGAACGTGTCGATGCTCTCCACGAACACGACCAGGTTCGCGCGCTTGAATTCCTTGAACAGCCCGGGTGCCAGCACCGTCACTTCGTCACGCTGCTCGAGCTGTTGCTCGTACTCGAGCTTCTTGCGCTCGGCCCACGGCGAAAGGAACAGCGACAGCGCGATGATCGCGAGCAGGAACGGCACGCAAAACCACAGGATCGGCGGCAGCGAAGCCGTCAGCGGCTGTCCTGACGTAAACCAGACAATCATCTCGCTGTCGCGGTACCAGCGGGACAAAGTCAGCAATACCGTCAGGAACAGCGCGACGGACAGCAGGATATTGAGGTAAAAGACCGCGTTGAACCCCAGAAGCGCGAGAATTCCTTCGGGGGCGATCGTTCCGCCGGCAGCGCGCGCCAAAAGACGCAACACCAGGTTGGTGAACAAAATTGCCAGCAGAATCAGGAACAACCCGAACGCCGTGGCGGTGAGTTCGCGTATCAGCGTGCGCCGGTAGATCATGACGCTGGGAAATTTTTTGACTTTTTAGCGGTTATTTGCCGATAATTCGCGGCAATCCGCTTAATCGCAAGGAAACAACGGGGTCGGAGCCAAGGGATCGCAATGGAATTTACCATAAAAAGCGGCAGTCCGGAGAAGCAGCGCAGCGCGTGCGTCGTCGTCGGCGTTTTCGACAATCGCAAGCTTTCGCTGTCCGCGGAACTTGTCGATCGCGCCTCGAACGGGTATGTCAGCGAAATCATCCGCCGCGGGGACATGGAAGGGAAGCTCGGCGCCACGTTGTTGCTGCACAACGTGCGCGGCACGCTGGCCGACCGCGTGCTGCTGGTGGGGCTCGGCAAGGAACGCGACTTTCGCGACAAGGAGTTTCGCGCCGCCATCCGCGCAGCAGTCAAGCTGCTCAACGAAACCGGGTCGTACGAAGCGGTCATCTACCTCACCGAGGAAAAGGTCAAGCGCCGCGAGGTCGCCTGGCGGATCGAGCACGCGGTGGTGGTGGCGATGGACGCCGTCTACCGTTACGAGCGCCTCAAGAGTGAGCCGACCGAGGTGCGCCGCCCACTGCGCAAGTTGACACTTTCGGTGCCGCAGCGTTCCGACCTGACCGATGGCGAGCGCGCGGCCGCGCATGGGCTCGCCATTGCGCACGGCATGGATTTCGCGCGCGACCTGGCGAACACGCCGGCCAACGTGTGTACGCCCAATTATCTCGCCGCGCAGGCGCAAAAGCTCGGCGAGGCGTTTCCCACCGTCAACGTACGCGCGCTCGAGTTCGCGGAAATCGAGGCGCTCGGCATGGGCTCGTTCCTGTCGGTCACGCGCGGCAGCGACGAGCCGCCGCGCTTCCTCGTGCTCGAATACATGCATTCTCCACGCAAGGCCAGGCCCTTTGTGCTGGTGGGCAAGGGCGTGACTTTCGACACCGGCGGCATCTCGTTGAAGCCGCCAGCCGACATGGACCACATGAAGTTCGACATGTGCGGCGCTGCGACCGTGCTGGGAACCATGCGCGCGATCGCGGAAATCAACGCCGCGATCAACCTGGTGGTGCTGGTGCCCGCATGCGAGAACATGCCCTCCGGACGCGCCACCAAGCCCGGCGATGTCGTCACCAGCATGTCGGGACAGACCATCGAGGTGCTCAACACCGACGCCGAAGGACGGCTGATTCTCGCCGACGCGCTGACCTACGCCGAACGCTACGAGCCGGAGGCGGTCGTCGACGTGGCCACGCTGACGGGTGCGATGGTGATTGCGCTCGGCCACGTGGCCTGCGGCATCTTCAGCAACAACGACGCGCTGGCGCGTGCGCTGTTGCAGGCGGGCGACGACGCGTACGACCGCGGCTGGCAGATGCCGTTGTGGGACGACTACCAGGAGGGCCTTGCCAGCAATTTCGCCGACATGGCCAACGTGGCGGGGCGCGCCGGCGGCAGCATCACCGCGGCGTGCTTCCTGTCGCGCTTCGCCAAGAAATACGACTGGGCGCACCTGGACATCGCCGGCATTGCGTACAAGGAAGGCAAGGAAAAGGGCGCCACCGGCCGGCCGGTGCCGTTGTTGACGCGCTGGCTGCTCGCGAACGGCGAGCCGCTCGCGCAATAGCGCGCACACTGCAGGTGACCCGCAGGCTCCGACTCCCATGACCGCGATCGATTTCTACACGCACGTCGGATCGCCGCTCGAGGTGGCAGCGAGGATCGTGCAGAAGGCGTGGGCGCAGCACGGCTCGGTGCGCGTGCTGACGCCGGACGCGGAAACGACGGCATTGCTCGATCGCCTTTTGTGGACGCAATCGGCACTGTCGTTCATTCCGCATTGCAGGCTCGACAGTGCCGACGCCGCCGACACGCCGGTGATCGTCGACGACGCGCTGACGCACGACGGAACCGCATCGGTGCTGATCAACCTGCATCCGCAAACACCACCGTTCTTCAGCCGCTTCGAGCGCCTGGCGGAAATTGTCGCAACCGGCGAACCGGCCATCGAGGCGGGGCGCACGCGCTACCGCTTCTACCGCGAGCGCGGCTACGCGATGCGCACACACGACCTTTCCGGGCGGGGAGACTGACCATGCCTTCTGCGCGAGAACTGCTCGAGCAAGCCGACGCGCTGATGCGCCGCAACCGCTCGCGCGAGACCATTTCGCCGGCGATGGGACCGCGGACGATGACGCCCGGCATGGGGCCGCGCACGCTGACGCCGGCATTCAGTGCGCGCAGGGCCGCCGTCGAGGCCGGTGATTTCCCAGTGCTGACCGAAGCGCTCGACGCCGCGGCGGAGCCGCGCATGGCGGCTGCCCCTATGCGCGAGGCGCCGGAGCTGCCGGCTGCGCGACCCCAGCGCGAAACGCCGGGGCTGTCGCAAACGCCCGTCGCGTATGAACCTCCACCACGCGACATGCGCACGCCGCCCATCACGGCCGCGCAGTTGGCGCCGCGCGTCACGCCCGAGACGCCGCGTGTCATGCCCGAGGCACCGCGCATCACACCTGAGGCGCCGCGCATCACGCCCGAGGCGTCGCACATCACGCCCGAGACGCCGCGCCCGATTGCACGCCAGTACGGCGATGTGCCCGTGCTGACGGACGCCATCGAGGAGA